>JAESRM010000247.1 GCA_016764635.1 Planctomycetota bacterium | reverse complement strand
GAATTGCACCATTACCGGAGACAGGCGTGTGGGCCGGTCTCTGGAAGATGCCTGATCATAGGTTTCTAGGACCAGGAAAGGTCGTGCTTGGACAGGGGCAGGCTGCGAATGCGTTGGCCCGTGGCCTGGAAGATGGCTTCGCAAATGGCCGGGGCCATGGGGGGCACACCGGGCTCACCGGCGCCGCCCAAGGGCCCATCGCTGTCCACGATGTGCACGTTGATTTGGGTCGGCGTGTCGCCCATGCGGGCCACGGGGTAGGTGTCGAAGTTGCCCTGCACGATGGCGCCATTTTTGGCGGTGATCTCACCAAACTTGGTGAGGCTGACGCCAAAGATCACGGAGCCTTCCATTTGCGCGCGCACGCGATCCGGGCTGACGGCCAGGCCGCAGTCGATCGTGATGTCGATGCGGTCGATTGTCAGCTTGCCAGCTTTGGAAACCGTCACTTCGGCCACCACCGCAACGGCGGAGCCAAAGCCTTCGGCGGCGGAGAGGCCGCGGCCGCGGCCCTTGCTGAGCTTTTCACCCCAGGCGGATTGCTCCACGCAGTGGGCGGCGGTGCGCGACAGGCGATCGTCTTCGTCGCCGATCAGGTCGTGCAGGTATTGCGCCGGATCCTGACCCGCGTGGTGGGCGAGTTCGTTGGTGAAGGAACTGACGGCGAACACGTGGTAGATGTTGGCCACCGAGCGTAGCCAGCCGATGCGTACAAGCGCCTCGGCTTTGCCAGCTTCGAAGCGTTTGTTCGCAACGGGGAAGGGCAGGTTCGCAAAACCCATGCCCCATTCCATGCCGCTGCCCTGGGTCTGGCCCGGCATGAAGGTGGACATGATGGTGGGGAAGGCGGTGCGTCCCAGCCAGGCCACGGGTTTGCCGCTTTCGTCCACTCCGGCTTCCATGTGCATGGCGGCCACAGAGTGCAGGTAATCGTGACGAATGTCGTCTTCGCGGGTCCAGAAAACCTGAACCGGCTGCTTGAGTTCGCGACTGAGCCAAGCGGCTTCAGCGCAGTAGTCGGGCTTGGACTTGCGACCGAAACCGCCGCCCAAGAGGGTCACGTTGCAGGTGACCTGTTCCTGCTTGATTCCCAAGGTGCCCGCCACAGTTTCCATCACGGCCTGGGGGTTTTGCGTGGGGGCCCAGAGCTCACAGCCCTCATCCGTGGTGTGGGCCACGGCGCAGGGGGTTTCCATGGGGGCGTGGGAAAGGTGCGGCAGGTAGTAGTCGGCCTTTAGAACGCTGGTGGCGTCTTTCATGGCCTGGTCCACATCGCCGGTTTCGCCGATGACCTTGTTCGGCTTGTTTACCTCTTCCTCCATGCCGGCGCGGTAGTTATCCGAATCGTAGGATTCGTTGGCACCGTTTTCCCATTCAACAACCAGGGCGTCGCGGCCGCGCATGGCAGCATAGGTGCTGGTGGCGATGACCGCCAAGCCGCCGAGGGGCTTGAAGTGGAAGGGAGCCTTGGCGAAGGGCATCTCAACGACTTGAGTGACGCCGGGGATCGCCAGGGCTTTCTTGTCGTCGTAGCTCTTGAACTTGCCACCGAGCACGGGGCAGTGGGCGATGACCGCGTGCACCATGCCGTCAATCTTGACGTCCAGGCCGAACTCGCCCTTGCCGACCGTGTGGTCGTGAACGTCGATCGTTTGGTGGTGTTTGCCAACGTAGCGCGATTCTTCGGGGGACTTGAAGGTGATGGTTTCTTCTTCCGGGCGTTCTTGTTCAGATGCTTTGGAAGCCAAATCGCCAAAGCTCAGGCTGCGGCCGTCCTTGTGGTGCACCGCATTCAGTTTGGTGTGCACTTCGTCGAGGGAAGCGCCCCAAGTGGCGGCTGCTGCCATTTCCAACATGGTGCGAGCCGTGGCGCCCAGCAGTCGCATTTTGGTGTAGGACCCGCGAATACTCTTGGAGCCGTCCGTGTTCTGGCTGCCAAGGCGGGGATCACCGATGGCCTGCACGATGTTCAGGGTCTCGAGGGTGGCGTCGAGTTCGTCGGCGACCACCAGGGGCAATGTGGTGCGGATGCCCGTGCCCATTTCCGAGCGGTGGGCCAGGATCGTGATCAGGCCTTCGCTATCGATTTTGAGGAACAGGTCGAGCTCGAAATCGCCTTCGAGAATGCTGTTGTTTGCGAAGACTTTACTGGTGGCGAAACCCGTGGCCACGACCAGGCCGCCGCCGGCCAAGAGGCCTTGCAGGAAGGTGCGTCGCGTGCTGTGCACTGTGGATTGATCGGACATTATTTCATCTCCTTGGCTGCTTGGTGGATGGCGGCGCGGATGCGCGGGTAGGTTCCGCAGCGGCAGATGTTGCCGCCCATGGCCGTGTCGATCTCAGCGTCGCTGGGGCTCTTGTTTTCGGAGAGCAGGTGCGCCGCACTCATCAATTGGCCCGACTGGCAGAAGCCGCACTGGGGCACGTCGTTGTCGCGCCAGGCTTTCTGCAGGGGATGGTCCCCGTCGGTGGACAGACCTTCGATGGTCGTGATCTCAGCGCCCTCCAGGCCGGAGACGGGCAGCAAGCAGGAGCGTTGGCTCTTGCCGTTCACGTGCACGGTGCATGCGCCGCACAGCATCTTACCGCAGCCGAAGTGGGTGCCGGTCAGGCCGAATTGGTCGCGAAGGACCCAAAGCAGAGGCGTTGCCGGATCGACTCCCTCCAGGGAGAGGTCCTTGCCGTTTACGGAGAGATTTTTCATAGGTGGGTTTCCAGAAGGCAAAACTACCGCCTGGGATGGGCCCGTGGCCATGGTCCTTTTGCAAAACTAGTGTGTGCCTGTACCCTGTTGGGGATGAAATACCAATCCGCTTGCCCTTGGACCACCGCGGTGGCCGTTCTCGCATGCTTTTGGGCGCTTGCCGCCTGCGGGGATCAAACTTCGCAGGAATCGGAATCTGAGACGAACCTGGTGGAGGCGGAGCCCCTGTACCAGGCCCACTGCGCCCTATGCCACGGGAAGGACGGGGATGGGCAAGGGGCTTTGGTCTTGGACCGACCCGCCCGCAGCTTCCTCAAGGGCGCCTTTTCGTTCGGCAATACGGAGGAGGCCCTCTTCCGTACTATCTCGAACGGCATTGGTGGCACACCCATGCCGGGTTTCAAATCCACACTTTCGGACGAGCAGCGGCGGGCATTGGCGGCCTACGTGATCGCCTTGGGGCCCGAGCAGGTTCAGGTCAGGCCCGGTGAAAGCGAATACCAGGTAACGGACAGACCCCTGGTGGTGCGGGGCGGATTGCCGCCTATCGCCGACGGTCTAGCACCGGTCAACCGCGGATTGCTGGTGGGGGGCTTGGATGGACTGACCTTTGAATACAACACCAAGCCGTTGGCCTTGTTGGGAGTTCGACAGGGAGAGTTCGTGGACCGCAAGGATTGGCAAGGGCGGGGTGGAGCGTCCCTGCAACCCTTGGGAGTGGTATCGCATCTGATCGATGGAGGCTTCGGTACTTGTAACTGGGAAGCGGAAACCGGGAGCGGTGGATGGATACCTCAACCCGCTGCTTTGGTAGCCACAACGGTTCTCGAGGGTCGTGCATGGGTTGAGTATGACCTGATTCCAGGCCATTCAGGCGAAGCCTTGCGGGTCAAAGAAACAGGACTGGCGATCAGCCTAGGCGGCTGGCCAGGCTTTCAGCGCATTTTTCATGTGATCGGGGGGCTCGGCTTCGAAAGGCTACGCCTGGCAGAGCTCGCAGATCACAAGGTCGAATTGGTGGCTAAAGGGCCAGCGGGTCGTCTGTTGCGACGGCTTTCCGAGGGCGAAGAGCCCACGTTTTACTTCAAGCATGGGCTGGGCATGGAAGGCGATGACCAGGTGATGATCGTAGATACTTTGTTTGGCCTAGCGCCGACCGACGAAAATTTGAAGGCCCTTAAGGAGCTGGTTCAATGATGTTCTTAGCATTTGCCATGTGTGCGGCATTGTCCGGTGGCGAAGCGGATTATTACGCCGTGGACTACCTGACGCCCCCCGATGGCGAGGTTCTTGAGGTCGGTGGTTTGGCCTTCTTGGATGCCAATACTCTGCTGGTCAGCACGCGCCGTGGTCGGGTTTGGTGGGTGGACAACGCGTTGGCTGAGGATCCATCCCAGGCTCGCTTTCACATATTTGCGGAGGGCTTGCACGAGGGGCTGGGGCTGAATGTTCATGGGGGGCAGATCTACGTGACCCAACGCGGCGAAGTGTCGCGGCTGATCGACTTGGATGGGGATCATGTGTGCGATCGCATCGAAACCGTGAGCCTGGACTGGGGCATGAGTGGCAACTATCACGAGTTCGCTTTCGGCTTGCCCATAGACGCTCAAGGGAATTTCTACGTGAGCACAAACCTGGGTTTTTGGTCCCCGGAGTGGTGGCATGGCGTGAGCAAGACCGAGCACCGGGGTTGGATTCTGCGCATCGCTCCCAACGGCGAGGCGACGCCCTGGGCCATGGGCACGCGCAGTCCCGCGGGCCTTGGTTTCGATAGCGAGCAGCGCCTGCTCTATTCGGACAACCAGGGGGATTGGATGCCCGCCTGCGGTATTTTTCATGTGCAGGAAGGCGAATTTTACGGGCACCCCGGGTCCCTACGGTGGACTGAGCATTATGGTTTCGGGGAAGAGGCTCCTAGCTCAATCGAGCCCCCGGAAACGGAGCGCACGGGCCCTGCGGTTTGGATGCCCTACGAGTGGTCCAAGTCCACGGGCAATTTCGTTCCCGATGAAACGGGGGGCGCCTTTGGACCTTTTGAAAAGCAGCTCTTTGTGGCGGAGTTGACCGAAGGCACGGTGCTGCGCGCCATGCTGGAGGAGGTCAACGGGAAACTGCAAGGCGCGGTCATTCCCTTCGTGGGTGAAGTGGGCAGTGTATTGCGCGTCGAATTTGCTCCGGATGGAACCCTGTTTTGCGGCATGACCAACCGGGGCTGGGGCGGTTTGGCCCCCGCGTCCGGCGTGGCTCGCGTGCGTTGGACCGGCAAGACACCGACCGAGTTCCAATCGGTTCATTTGCAGCAGGATGGCTTCAAAGTGCGCTTTAGCGCGCCTTTGACTTCCGTGCCCACCTTGCAGCAGGTCAAGGTCTACGACTACGATTACAACTGGTGGTGGGATTACGGCTCTCCGAAGACGAACCAGAAAGACCTGGTGGTCAGCGCCCTCGAGATGGATGCGGATGGCTTGGGAATGACCGTGCGTTTGGAGGATCTGCAAGCGGGCAAATGCGTGCGAGTGAAAGTCGAGGGCGTGGGCCTTCTGCATGACGAATTCGACTACACGATCCATCGTTTGCCAGAGGGGCCGGCGGTCGATGTGCAGGTGGCCAAGCGCGTGGTGCCGCCCGATCAGAGGGAAGCTGGTGACGGCGGCTGGCTGACGCTTTCCTGGCAGGATCCCTTCGGCACCTTTGCGGGCGACGGCTGGAAACTGGTCGATGCCGCCTTGGATCCTAAGGATAAGAGTCGCTTCTTGACCACGCCTGGAATGGGCGCTTTGGTCAATGGGGAAGGCGCTTATCAGGACTTCACCTCACGGCTCGAATTCGGCGACATCGAGTTCCGCTTTTCGTTCATGCTGCCCGAGGGCGGCGATTCGGGTTTGTACCTGATGGACCGCTACGAGTTGCAATTGACCGATGATGCGGACAGTTGCTGCGGAGTGGTGGGGGTCAAAGGTCCGCGGATCAAGGCTTACAAGGGCGCCGGCCAATGGCATGTGGTTGAGGGCACCTTCTACGCCCCCCGATTCGATGATTCGGGCCAGAAAACGGCCAATGCGCGCTTCGAGGAGGTCACCGTGGACGGGGTGACCGTGCTCGGTTACGCGGATTGCCCCGAGCCCACGGGCGGCGCGGTCTCCATGGACGAGGTGCCCTTCGGGCCCTTGCGTTTCCAAGGTACGATCAGCCGTGTGGCCCTGGGCGACATTCGCGTGAAACCCCTGCGCAACGGGCGCTTGCCCGAGGGCGATTGGACAGACCTCATCGAGAAGGGCTACGTGGGCGGTTCGTTCGAACTGTATACGCGCTTGACCCTTTCGGACGCGGGCGCCAGTCGTATTGAGTTCGACGGGGGAGAGCCGGGGGACGAAGGATTCCAGCTGATCTTCAACCACACGGCTCCCGGTCAATTGCGCACGGGCTCGCTCAAGCCCGGCACAGGCTTATCCACCCAACACTGCTTCCCTGGCGTGGCTTTTGACCTGCGCTTGGTGCGCGAATACGCCGCAGGCAAGGCCCGCGTGCGGGTTTGGCTCAACGGCGTGTTGGTGAACGACACTTCGTACTCCAACGCGAGCCAGGTCGGCAGTCTGCTTTGGATCCCTGAAGCCGTGCCGGGCACGGAAGTCAACGTCGAACACATGGTCGTGCGCGGCCTCTAATCCGCCAATACGTCCAGAAAACCGTTAGGAACCTCCCATGAGTCTGAAATTTCGCCTGTCGTTGATGATGTTCTTGCAGTACGCCATTTGGGGTGCGTGGCTGCCGATCCTGTATCCGTACCTACTCGGCCATCGGGCCTTCAGCCTGGATCAGGTGGGCAGCATCCTGGCCGCTGGAGCGGTGGGCGCCATCATCGGCCCCTTCGTGGCCGGACAGGTTGCGGACCGCTGGTTGGCTACTGAGAAGTTCCTGGCGTTCTGTCACCTAGTGGGGGCTGGCCTGGTTTGGATGCTGGCAGGTACTGCGGATTACAGCACCTTCCTCGTCATGTCCCTGGTTTATGGACTGATCTATACACCGACCCTGGCTTTGACCAACTCGTTGGCTTTGCACCATGTGCCTGACCGGGACAAGGATTTTGCGCCCATTCGGGTGTGGGGCACGGTGGGTTGGATCGTAGCGGGCATCGCGGTGGGGCAGTGGCTCTTGATGCAGCACAGCCCTAGCGATCTTGCCGGAGATGCTTTGGCCGCCGCGCAAAATGCGGGTCGCGGTGACGCTTTTAAGCTCTCCGCCATACTGGGGCTCGTCATGGGCCTTTACTGCTTCTGCCTGCCCCATACGCCGCCCGCTAAGGAAGGCAAGGAACGCAACGCCACCATGGAAGCCTTGGGCGAAATCAAACGTCAGCCCCTGCTGGTGCTCTTCCTGGTCACCGTTCCGGTGAGCGTGGTTCACCAGTTCTACTTTGTACACACGAGTTCCTTCTTGACCGAACTGCAGAGTGGCGTGGATCCGGGCTGGTTTACGACATCGGTCAACGCCATATTCGGAGTCGGTGGCGGAGGTTTGATGACGGTGGGGCAAATGGCTGAAATTGGCGTTATCGCCATGGTGCCTTTCATGACCAAGGTCATGTCCCGCAAGCAAATGCTGCTGGTCGGGTTGCTGGCCTACGCCCTGCGCATGGCCATCTTCAGCTACGCCAGCACATCCATGCTGGCCATCGTGTTCGGCCTTGCCTTGCACGGTTTGTGCTTCGGCTGTTTCGCTTTTGTGGCGTACATGATYGTGGACGAAAACACGACCAAGGACGTGCGCGCCAGCGCGCAAAACCTTTTCAACCTGGTCTTTGTCGGACTGGGCATCATTGTGGGTAGTTGGTTCGCCACTTCGGTGGTGGGTAACTGGGCCACGGTCGATGGCGCCATGGACTACACACGACTCTTTTCGATCCCCATGTGGATCTCCCTGGCGTGCTTCGCCGTTCTGCTCGTGGCCTATCCCAAGAAGGCCCAAGTCTCATGAAAAATCTYCGCATCGGCTTTGTTGGCGCCGGCTTCAAYACSTTCTTTCACCTGGAATCCCTGGTCGAGGTGCGYGATTGCACYGTGACCGGCATGGCCAGTCGYACMCGKGCTTCGGCGGATCGYGCMGCKGCMAAAGCSCGCGAGTTGGGYTTGGGCGACTGCGTGGCYTTTGACACCGTTGAGGAAATGGCGGCCTGCGAAGACGTGGATGCCATTTGGGTCAACGCGCCCAATGACTCACGCGTCGCAGTCATGGAAGCCATCGCCAAGGGCAATGCCAAGCGTTCAAAAGGGCTGCTCGGCGTGGCCTGCGAAAAACCCCTGGCGCGCAACATGAAAGAAGCCGCCCAGGTCGTGGCGTGCATGCAGGAGGCTGGCATTCCGACCGGTTACCTGGAGAACCAGGTCTTCTCGCCTTCGGTGGAGCGCGGCAAAGAAGTCATTTGGGAGCGAGCCGTTCCGCTTTCGGGCCGGCCTTATTTGGCACGCGCCGCCGAGGAACATTGCGGGCCCCACAGCCCCTGGTTCTGGCAGGGCGAGGTGCAAGGCGGCGGCGTCATGAACGACATGATGTGCCACAGCGTCGAAACCGCGCGCTTTTTGTTGACCCCGCCCGACGCGCCGCGCGAGGCTCTGACCTTGATTTCCGTGAATGCGCAGATCGCTTCGCTCAAGTGGAGTCGGCCGAATTACGTGCAGGAGTTGAAGGACACCCACGGGCCCGAGGTGGACTATGCCAACAAACCTTCCGAGGACTTTGCGCGCTGCACGGTGACCTACAAGGACGCCGAAGGGCATACGCTGATCGCCGAAGCGACCACCTCGTGGTGTTTTGTGGGTGCCGGTCTGCGCTTGAGTTTTGAGTTGCTCGGACCCGAGTATTCCATGCGTTCCAATAGCCTCGAAACCGGTCTGGAGGTGTTCCTCTCCCGGCGCATCACCGGCGACACGGGCGAGGACCTGGTCGAAAAGCAAAACGCCGAACAGGGCGTCATGCCGATCGTTCCTGGGGAGGCTGCCGCCTATGGTTACGCGGGTGAAAACCGCCACATGGTCAAGCACTTCCTGGCGGGAACCCAGCCGCGCCTGACCTTCGCCGACGGCCTGGATGTGGTGCGAATTCTTATGGCCGCCTACAAATCTGCCGAAACGGGCCAGACCGTGAGCTTCGAAGGACTGGACCTGACCGACTTCAAGCCGGCCGTGGCCCGCGGGTGCTGGAAACCCTAAACACCGGCAGAATCCCCTTTCCTGGCCTGTCAGTAAGGTGCCAGGAACATTTCAGGCACATCGGAGGGCACAGCGTGGCGCAGTCATGCTGGATCCTCCGTGGCATGCCGGAAATGTTCCTGGCTCCGTATTTCGCTTTGGCGGCCCGCATGACTATCTTGTCCGCGTGATAAAATCAGCAGTCGTCAAGGTCTTCGCGACCGTTCAAGAGCCCGATTACTCCTCGCCGTGGCAGACCCGCCTGGCTGAGCAGGCCACGGGCTCCGGTGTTTTGATTGGCCCCAACCGGGTCCTGACCGGCGCCCACGTGGTGGCCAACGCCACCTTCATCGAGCTCCAGAAGATCCGCGATCCCGACAAGGCCATCGCGCGCGTCGTGGCGGTTTGTCACGACAGCGACCTGGCCTTGCTCGAGGTGGAGGACCCCGCATTCCTGGCGGGCATCACGCCCGCGCCCCTGGGCGATTTGCCCGATTTGGAGGACCGCGTGTCCGTGCTCGGTTATCCCGTGGGCGGTGAGGAACTGTCCGTGACGGAAGGCGTGGTCAGTCGCATCGAGGTGCAGTGTTACTCGCACAGCGAGCGCTACCTGATGGCGGTCACCGTGGACGCGGCCATCAATGATGGCAACAGCGGCGGTCCGGTGGTGATGGAAGGCAAGGTGGTCGGCATCGCCTTTCAATCCATGGACGAAGCGGAGAACATCGGCGAGATGGTGCCGCCCCCGTTGATTCGGCACTTCCTGAAGTGCGTGGACGAGGGACTGGAACCCACTGTTCCGTCCTTGAGCATCGCTTGGCAGACCATGCAGAACCCGGTCATGCGCTTGTCCTTGGGCCTGGATGAAGGCGCTAGCGGCGTGCTCGTGACCCATGTGGATTACGGCGGCGCGGCCTGGGGCGTGCTCCAGGCAGGCGACGTGGTCATGAATCTGGGTGGCTACCCCATCGCGAACAACGGCACGATTTTCTTCGATGATAAATACCGCATGGCCTTGCACGCGGTGCTGGGCATGCACTACGTGGGGCAAAATTTGTCCGTGCAGGTTCTACGCGATCGCAAAGTTCTGGACCTGACCGTGGAGCTCAAAGCGCCGGCGCATTTGGTGCCCATGGCCAACTACGACAAGGATCCCACGTACTTCATCTACGGCGGCATTGTCTTTCAGCCCTTGACCTTGGATTACCTGGAGGAGTGGAATACTTGGCATCAGAAGGCGCCCCGGGAATTGGTTCAAACTTACTACCGTGGTGTGCGCAGCGAAGAGCAGCAGCAATACGTGGTGGTGACTCAGATCCTGGCCGACCGGGTCACGGTGGGGTACGAGTCCATCTCCGAGCAGGGTGTTTTGGCGGTCAATGGGCAGCAACCCAGGGATCTGCTGCACCTGATCGAGTTGGTGGAGGCTGAGCAGGGTCTTTTGAAGATTGATCTCACCAAGGGCATGAGCATCGTGCTGCAGGCCAGCGAAGTGCGCGCGGCCACCCCGCGCATTCTGGAGCGTTATCGGGTTCCCCGGGATCGCTCCCCGGACCTTTAGGGGTTTGGACGCGGTGGGGGAAGCGGGGTCGGTGCCACTTGTGGCACCGGCCCTGCTTTCGGTTGTGACTTGGGGCCGTCTGAGTCGCTAGGCTCCCCCCATGGACAAACCGATGTACAACAACGACTTCGCCAAACTCCTCCTGCGTTTTGCGATCGGGGGGCTGCTGCTGCTCCACGGGATCGACAAAGTGTCCCACGGAACCACTTTCATCGAGCAGGTGTTGGGGGACAAGGGCTGGCCCGAGGCCATCGCTTATGGGGTCTACTTGGGTGAGATCCTGGCGCCGCTTTTGATCCTGGTGGGTTTCATGTCGCGGGTTGGTGCTCTGTTGGTGGCGGGTACCATGGTCATGACCATGGTGCTGGTGCACTCCAGTGATTGGTACACGCTCAACCAGTACGGCGGCCTTACCACGGAACTCAACATGCTGTACCTGTTCGGTGCCCTAACGATCCTGTTCGGCGGAGGCGGCCGTTACGCCATCGGCCGCGGCGAGGGCCGCTGGAGCTAACCGGGTATACGGTGCCGTAGCAAAG
>JAESRM010000025.1 GCA_016764635.1 Planctomycetota bacterium | reverse complement strand
CAAGCGCTCATCGATTTCGACGGTGAGTAGCTCGAGACCGATATGGGCCAAGTGCACGGTCAGGAACCCGCAACCGGTCCCGACCTCCAAAACCCGGTCCCCAGGGCCCGTGCCTGAATCGGCCACAATGGCCCGTGCCGTGTTTTCGTCGAGCAGGAAATTCTGCCCAAACCGCTTGGAAGGCCGAAATCCGTGGCCTTCCAGGGATTCACGGAATTCCCGCCAGGGCGGTCGCGGAGGGCGCCCATAGTCTTCGCTTTCGTTCTTCTGTTCTTCGTTCATTGCCCGCGGGCTCCTTCCAATAGCCAGACCAGCATGAGCTCGTCCGGATGTTCTTGATTCAATTCGCTCAGGAGATCCACCGAGCGATTGCCCCATGCTTGCCCCACGAGCAAGAGCCTAGCCTTGTGAGCGGGATCCGAATAGAGGTGCATGTTAGAGATCAGCCATTCCCTGGCTTCCACCACGGGTCGCACGCCCACGTCATTGGCCCGCGTCCCCCGCGCCAGCTCCACCCCATTGACCTGGATCCCCTGGATCGCGTCCATGAAAAGCGGGCGGGAGTGGGTCAGGAACGACCCGCCGATAGCCCAGGTGGGCAGCTGCAACCAGGACCCCAAGTGGGCCGTGCGGGGAATCCAAGGCGAGCCCGGCTCCAATCCACAATGCACCCATTCCGCCACGTTGCCTTCCAAGTCAAAGATGGCGTCTCCGGGGGTACGGCCGTTGTAAAAAGTGCCCACCGGTGTAACCGCTAGCAAGCCGAGCTCGGTGGTATTGGCCGTGGAATCCGCCGGGGAGGTCCCGTAGGGGTATGCCTGAGCCCTGGGCCCCGCCGCGATCCAAAGCCACTCCGAGACCTCGGGCAAGCGCATCCCACGCCACTCGGAATAAGCCAGAGCCTCCTCCCAATCCATACCCACCGCGGGCAGCCGGCCCAAATGGCGCTCCCCGGGAGGCGGCGTGAACAGGTCCCAACCGATCCAATCCTGCCTGCCCGTCTCAGCCAGAAAAGCCGTCCATTGATCTCGTGTGGTTTCGAAGCGATCCACGAGCAGGGCTTCGCTGGTGCCCATGCGCCCCACCGAAACTCGGATGTGGCCGCTGGGCACGAAGGCCAAACCTTCGATTTCGAGGGCCCCGATGGGCTCAGGAGTGCAAGCACCCAGGAGACACGCGGCCATCGATGCGCCGATTGAATGCCACACTCCCCGCAAAAGCACGTGGCGTGTTTTGCGGGGAGTGTTCATGGGAACAGGCTGTGAACAGCCCGAAGCCAACGGCGAATTAGCGGTTGTCGGAAGCGTCGGCGACAAAGATCTCAACGCGACGGTTGAGGCGCTTGGCGTCCCGGGACTCGTTACCCGAAACCGGGTCCCAGCGACCGAAGCCCATGACGACCACGTCACGACCCGCGATCTTGGCATCCTGGGTCAGGATAGCCGCCACGGAAACAGCACGCTCAGCGGAGAGCTGCAGGTTGCCGTGGGGAAAGCGCTTCAGGGTAGCGGGGCGCTTGACCGGATCGGAGTCCGTATGGCCGCGCACGTAGATGCGACCATGGGCCTCAGACTTGATCTTGGTGGCCAACTTGATCAGGGCTTGCTTGCCCTTGGCGCCGATCTGGGAGGAACCCGAGTCGAAGAGCACCTTGTCCTGGATCATGTAGACGTAACCGCCGTCCACATCGAAACGCTCGATGTCCTTGGGCGCGCGGCCCAGGTTCATCAGCTGATCCTGAAGTTGTGAAATGCGGTCTTCGTAGTTGTCGTCCACGCCGCCGCTCTCCAAGAAACTGGCTTCCTGGGAGCGAACTTCGCTCTCAAGGCTGTCGCGCTGGCGCTGCATGAGGGCCAGCTCGGCCTCCAAACGGTGGTTTTGGTCCTGGTAGGTTTCGCCCAGTTCCACGGCTCGTTGATATTGGTCCTGGCTCACACAGGAGGTGCCCAAGGTGGCCAGAAGGCCGACGCACAGAAGGCGCTTGGTGATAGATAGCTTTTGCATTGGATTGTCTTTGTTTCGCCTGTTTGAGATGTCGACGGCAGGGATTGCACGGCCCGAAGGACCTGCTGCGAAACATGGCCCCTTGCCATGTCCCCTACCGCCAAACCCCTCGTTAGGAGGGGGCCCCACCCCTCCATGGGTAGGCTAGGGCGGAAGCAAAACTTCCCCCCATTGGGTTTGAGTCTAGTGACCCGCCACGCGCAGTCCCAGGATTGAGCCAAAAAAGGGGCCCCGGTCCCAAGGGCGGTTCCAGAAATAGCAAGCGCCCCCCCAGCCTAGGCTGGGGGGGCGCTTGTGAACGGTCTCGCGACTCGGGCTCCCTGTTACTGGGAGAACTCGGCGAACATGCCTGCGATGGTTTTTGCCAAGGTCGAGGCGCGTCCAGTGCTCAGGGAGAAAGCCACGGGAATGATCAGGACCATGATCAAGGAAGCCACCAGCACGGCGGCGACGAATCCGGTCGACAGCATGTCGTCGTCCTCTTCCTGGGCAGCACGGCCACCGACCAAGGAGGCGCCTGCCACCAGGGGCATGGCCTCTTCCAGGTCGTCGTCTAGAACTTCTTCAAGCTCCAGATCGTCGTCCAGATCCAAGTCGGCGTCGATCACCTGGGTCATCTCGGGCGCGGGTGCGTCATCGAGCGGATCCTCCAGGATGGTGTCGAGGTCGGAGATGGCTTGGGTGGCCAATCCAACAGGCTCGGCCTGCTGGGCGGGCTCTTCCTCGAAGACCAATTCCTCGACCAGATCCTCGCCGAGGTCTACGACCTCGCCGCCTTGGAGCTCGTTGCGCAGGCTTTCCACGTCACTGCGGCGCAGCTTCATGGTCTCGCCCTTGCGGAAGGCCCGAATCTCGCCTTCGGAAACCAGACGCTTGAGCTCCTCTTCTTTGAGGCGCAGTTCGTTTAGGGCTTCATCGAAGCTGAAAAACTCGTCGGACACAGGCTAATTCTCCTTAGGGAGGGTTGTAAGGGGGGGGGGATTGGGGGGAAAGGTGCGCTAGCGCGGTTCTTATCGACCTTACTTGGACTTGCCTTTTGAAGACTCGTCTAAGCCGGAGAACTTCTTCTCCAGGTCTTTGTACCGCAAGGGACGCCCCTTGGTTTCGGTTTTGTCGTTAAACCCGTCCAACTGGAGGTCTAGACCAATGTTGCGTGCGCCCACGAGCCTGATGCCCTGGGAGCCTCCGGATCCACCGGAGGCCTGATAGACGGCCAAATGCTTGGTTTTGGTGTCGATCAGGTACAGCACGGAAACACCGGTCACGTCCACTCCAGTGACGGCGATCATGTCCTGGTTCGAGTCGGAGCTTGCGCCCGCGGAACTCGTGGTAGAAATTCGAGCCGAGGCTCCGGGATCCACGCCTTGGACGGGATCCAATGCGAGACCAAGGGCCGCGAGGCCTCCTCCGACCGCGATCACACCAAGCAGCGCTTGGGGGCGGAACATCGACTTCAACAATTGGGACATGGTCAATATACTAGCGTAGTAGGGAGCGGGGCGCCAAGGCCCAAGGTCAATCAAAGACCGACCAAATCGCCGGAAAGCTCTTCAACAAGGTCCTTTAGTGTCACCCAACCCAGCGGTTTCTCAGAAGTTCCGACTACTGCGGCCCTTTTTCCAAGGCCCCTGAGCTGCAAGAGGGCCCCCGCGATGGTGCATTCGGGGTCCAAGAAGGGTGCATCGAGGCTCCCTTCAAGGCCCTTGCGGGCACCGGAATCCGGCCCCGCATCGCTCGCAAGAGCCCTGAAGCCCGTATGAGTGGGCAATCCGATAGCCCGGGCCAGCACATCCAGCTGGTGGAGGTAACCGGTCACATGGCCTCGGCCGTCCACAATGGGCAGACGCGAGTAGCGCGCGCTGCGAACCCCCGCCAGGCGTTCCTCGGGCTCCAATTCGGATTCCACCACCACCACCTGGTCCCAGGGCACCATGACCCGGGTGACCGCGGTGCTGTGCATAGCCATGGCGTTGTGTACGAGTTTGTAGGTGCGCTCGGGAATGGCGCCCGCCCGGCGACCTTCTTCGAAGCGCGCATGCCAGCGGTCCCTGCCACGCAGCACAGCCACGGCGTTGTCCTGAACCCCAAACAAACGCTCGAACATGTAAGCCACCACCCGCAGGACTCGCTCCAAGGGCCAAAACAAAACGCGTGAAACCACCAGCAGCGGCAGGGCCAAGGGCATCAACCCGTGGGGCCGACGGCGGGACATTTCCTTGGGCAATACCTCGGCGAACAAAAAAGCGATTGGGGTCAGCCAAAGACCCACCGCCAAAGTCGCCAAAGCCGGAGCCAAACCCAGCTCCAGGCCGAGCGCATCCCCCAGGTGGGTGGCCAATTCCAAGGCCAGGTTGTTGCCGATCAAAATCACGATCAACAGACCCGCGTCGTCCTTGGACAACCAACGAATCAAACGGGCCGAGCGGTGGCCACGCTCTGCTTCGAGCTCCAACTGCACCCTCGAAAGGGAATACAAGGCGGTTTCAGAACCGGAGTAAAGGGCGCTGGCTCCAATGCAAATGCACAGGCCGAGCACCATCCAAAACAAGATCACGGCAGGTCCTCCAGAACTTGATCCTCGAGGAAGAGGTCCACCGTGATCACGCGGCGTCCACGAACCTCGTGCACCTCACCCATCAAACCCGCGCCCAATTCAATGCGCTCGCCGGTCTTGGGCAAACGACCCAGAATGGCCAGGATGTATCCGCCCAGGGTTTCGAACGCACTCGGCACCACTTCCAAACCCATGGTCTCATTCCACTCCCGGATTGAAAGGTCCCCGGATACCCGGTAACGGCCTTCTCCCATGGGAATGACCTCGCGCACCACATCCTCGCCCTCGGCTCGCAAGTCCCCCACGACCTCTTCAAACAGATCCTCGAGGCTGACCACGCCTGCCGTGCCGCCCCACTCATCCACGACCACCGCCTCCGCGGCGCGCGCGTTGCGCAACACGTTCATCATGGCCAAGACCGGAGCCACCTCAGGAACGAAAGGAACCGGCATGACCAGTTGATCCAGGGGGCGGTCCGCCTGGGTGAAGAGTTCTCTCAACGAAACGGCGCCCACCACGGAATCCATGTCGCCGCGCACCACCGGCAACCAGGTGATGCGTTGCCGCCGGGCCTGCTCGACCACGGCTTTGTGCTCCTGGGCACTCTCTTCCAAGTCCAAGGCCAACACGTCCACCCGGGGCGTCATGATCTCGCGTACCCGCAGGGTCGACAATTGAATGATCTCGCCGAGCAAATCCGCTTCCCCGTGGGCCAAGGACCCCTCGGCAGCGCTTTGCTCCAATGCAACGGCCAGGGTATCCAGCGATACGCCAACCTCGCGTCTTTCACTTTCACCCAGGATGCGCAGACTCGCGTTCAGGAAACCATTGACCGCGGACCGCACAGGCCCCATCAAACGCACGTAAGGCCCCCAAAAAGGCGCGGAAAAACGGGCCACGCCAGCGGGCATGCGTAGGGCCAGGGTCTTCGGCACGATTTCACCGCAGATCAAAATCGCGAGCAGTGCAAAGAATCCCGCACGCAAGCTGTCCCCGGGCAAGGTGTGCGATGCGATGGAAAAGAAGAAGACATTGACCATCAGGTTGCCGGCCAGCAACGAGACCAACAATTCCCTCGGCTCGCGCATGAGGCGTGCCACTTTGTCCGACACCGATTTGTCTGGATCCTGGGCGCCCAACGAAAAGAATGCGGTCTCCGAGGCGCTGAACGCGGCGGAACACATCAGGAGAAATAGAAGTAGGATCCAGTCGAAAGGCATTGTGGGTTACCCAGGCCCCCCACTATATCCAGAAGGAGGAGGCTCCTGCCAGATCGGCAAGCGGATTCGTACACAAAAGCCCTCGCCCGGAGAGCTTTCAAACTCAACGGTCCCACGGTGTCCATCGATGACCTGGTGCACGAAGGACAACCCGAGCCCGGTCCCCTGCCCCACATCCTTGGTGCTGAAAAAAGGATCCGCCACGCGCTCCAAAGTTTTCGCGTCCACGCCGGGACCATCATCCTGCCAGACGAGCTGCAATTGGTCCTCCAGCACCTCGACCCGCAATTCGATGCGACCTCCGCCATCCGGGTAGCTTTCCCCTAAGGCATGCATCGCATTGACCCAAAGGTTGAGCCAGCATTGACCCAGCTCATCCGCCTGGCCGTGGATATTGGGCAGGTCGCCCAAGAGCTCCACCCATTCTGGCTCAAAGCCCTCCTGCGTTCTGCCATCGAAGTAGACCACCACGTGAATGTCCTGCTCCCGCAACCGGTGCAGGACCAAACCGAAGGAAGCGCTGAGCGTTTCCACGACTCGCACGACCCCCGTGACACCACTACGCGGTGCCAGGCGCAGGACCGCGCCCACGATGTTCTGCACCCTTCTCAGTCCATCCCCCACCAAGTCCAAATAGCGGACCCGCTTCGCATCGTCAATTCCTGGCCGCTTCAGCACCTCCACCGCATTGAGCATGCCGCCCAAGGGGTTGTTGATCTCATGGGCGATTCCTGCGGCGAGTTCGCCCGTGGCCGCCAAACGCTTCTGGGTGGTAGCGGTGGCTTCCGCCCTGCGCACGGCGTCGGTGGCCACGCGCACCTCATGCCCTAACCGCTCGCCGAAACCCTCGACCTCATCGGCCATGGAGTTGAACTGCTGCATCAGGTGCCCCATCTCATCCGAACGGCCTTGGTGCCCCACCCGGGCGGAAAAATCCCCCTGGGCCACACGGTCCGAAGCCTTGGTCAAAAGACGAATCGGCGCGAGCAAAAGGCGGTCMGCCACCACATAGGTGATGCCCGTAAGCAGCAARACCGACCCAAGRAACCAGGGCCAGATGGACTGCAACCACCCKCCKCCGCCRAGYARCTGCTTGGAAACGATCCACACTCCACCCCACGGCCGGCCATCGGTGGCTTGRATRGGCTTCACCAAKCYGGAGCCCACGGGCACGATGCGCTGCTCGCGAATGGCCAAGCGCATGCCGTCCAAAATTTCGTCCAAGGCAAAGTCCAAGCCGCGCTCCCCACTGCCCACCGGATTCAGCAAGGACGAATACTCACCCACCCGCTCGGGATCGGTGAACTCYGGCAGGTGCACCACCATGGCGTCGTCGAAAGCATCCCAACCGTGCCACCTCAAGAGCCCCCCGGACCATAGGGTGCCGCCATCACGCAGTTGGGTGCGCAACTCCTGGGCCACCAATCCCAGGTAGGTGTGCTGCAGCTCGACCACGGACTTCTCCAGCTTTGGCGTGGTCCAAGCCGCCGCCAGGGTGAATACCCCCAGGTTGGCGATGGCCACGGCCAAAACCAGCGTGAGTCGCAGGGGTATTTTCATGGGAGTCGGGGTAAAGGTGAATGCGGCCTGACGGCGCCGTGGCTTTGTGTGGAGATCAGGCCCCGTCGATCGAGTTCATGATTTCCATCAGGGGCATAAAGAGCGCCACCACGATGAATCCTACGATGACCGCCATGACGACCACCAGCAAGGGTTCGAGCAACTTCAGGAAGTTCTCCGTCTTGCGGTCAAAGCGCTTCTCGTAGGCGTCGGCCACCTTGATCAGCATGTTGTCCAATTCACCGGTTTCCTCGCCCACATCGACCATGTTGACGACCACGTCGTCGAACAGTCCGGATTCGCCCATGGGCCGCGACAGGCCCTCGCCCTCGCGCACCGTCTTACGAATTTCCTCAACGGCTTCGACCATCACCTCGTTGGATGACGTGTCGCGCACGATTTCCAGCGAATCCAAGTGGGGCACGCCCGCTTGGACCAGGGTTCCAAAAGTCCGGCCAAAGGCTCCGATCAGTTGATCCTTGAGCAACCGACCAAAGAGCGGGATGCGCAACATGATGCTGTGCATGCGATAGCGGTAGCCATAGCTGCGGCCCATTAGCATCAGGTGCAAAAATGCCAAAAGCAGCGGCACGCCAAACACCAGGTACCAGTACTGCACGACGAATGCACTCACATCCAACAGGATCTGGGTCGAGCGCGGCAACTCCACATTGAACGAACGGAAGACCCCGTCGAACATGGGAATCACAAAGGTGATGACCGCGGATACCACACCTAGGGCAACCAAGCCGAGCAGCAAGGGATAGGTCATGGCGCCTGAAACTTTGGAGCGAACCTCCTCCGCCTTCTCGCGGAAAGTGGCCACTCTCACAAGGATGATGTCGAGCACACCGCCGGCTTCGCCCGCACGCACCATGTTGGTGTAGAGCGAGTCAAAGATGCGCGGGAATTTCGACATACTCTCGGAGAGCGGTAAACCGCTGGAGACATCCTCGGTGAGCTCGATGAGCACATCCTTGAAGTGACCCGGGCGGGTCTGCCCTTCCAGGATGGTCAAGGCGCGCACAACGGGGATGCCCGCTTCGGTCAAGGTGGCCAACTGGACTGTGAAGTCCGTGATCAAGGCCCGGGAGACCCGCCCACCCTTGCGCTTCTTCTGGGTCCCCGCCCCACCTTCGTCGCGCCCTGTTGCGGTGCGTGAGGGTGCTTGAGCCGGGGAACGCTGGATTCGTTTTGCCATGGATTCAGGTGAATTGGAGTTCTGGGAGAGTTGGGTTCAGGTGCCTAGCTGGCTGCCCAAAAGAGAGCGGTTTTCCGGCGCGCTCTGTTTTGGGCGACCTGCTATAGCAAATCAAAGTGAGGAGGTTTCCCGCAAGGCTTCCTCCAAAGTGGTCCGCCCTTCGAGAACGGCCATCAATCCGGCTTGGCGCAGGGTGTGCATGCCTTCGCGCACGGCCAGTTTGCGTAATTCACCGGTCGAGGCTTCTTTGTGCACGGCCACACGCATGGCGTCGGAGATCATAAGGATTTCGAAAATGCCCATGCGGCCTTTGTACCCCGTGTGGTGGCAGACTTCGCAACCTTCCCCGTAGAACAAGGTGGCGTTGCGGATGTCCTCCGCTGCAGCGCCCAGGCCTTCCAAGAGATCCTCATCGGGCACGTAGGACTTCTTGCATTGCCCGCAGATGGTGCGTACCAGCCGTTGGGCGACCACGGCCTGCAGGGTGGCTGTAATCAAGAAAGGCTCCACCCCCATGTCGACCAAGCGAGTGATCGTGGACGGCGCATCCCCCGTGTGCAAGGTGGCAAAAACGGTGTGCCCGGTCAGGCTGGCTTCCACCGCCGTGCTGGCCGTTTCCGAGTCGCGGATTTCACCCACCAGGATCTTGTCCGGATCCTGGCGTAGAATCGTGCGCAGGACAGAGGAATACGTCACGCCAATGTCGCCCTGGATCGGAATCTGCACGATGCCGTCGATGTCATACTCCACCGGATCTTCCACGGTGATGATCTTGACCGAAGGGTCGTTGGCCTCGGAAAGCATGGCGTACAAAGTCGTGGTTTTACCCGAACCCGTGGGGCCCGTCACCAGGATGATGCCGTTGGGAAGTGCGGTCAGCGCGCGCAAGTGGGCTTCATCGGAAGCGTTCAAGCCCAAGGCCGCCAGATCCAGGTTCACCGCGGTGCGGTCCAGGATTCTCATCACGCAGCCCTCCCCCGTTTGCGTCGGCAAGGTCGCCACGCGCAAGTCCACGGGTTCCCCGTCAATGGACAATTCGATGCGCCCGTCCTGGGGCAAGCGAATTTCCGTGATGTCCAAATCCGCCATGACCTTGATACGAGCGACCAAGGGCAATGCCAAGTGATGGGGCGGCGCTTCAATTTCGTAGAGCGATCCATCGACCCTATAACGGATGCGGAAGGTGTCGTCGTACACCTCGAAGTGAACGTCGGAAGCGCGATCGCGCACGGCCCTGTTGAGGATGGAATTCAACAGGCGTACCACAGGCTTGCTTTTGGCCGCCGACTCGGTGTCGGAGCCACTGACCGCACCGGCCGCATCTGCGATGGCGGAAGCCAGGTCGGCTTCCTCGCCGTAGTGCTGCACCACGGCTGCGCGAATGCTGTCCGCCGAAGCGACCACGGCCCGAATCGAGCGCCCGGTCGTAAAGGCCAGGTCGTCGAGAACGGCTTGATTCAAGGGGTCCGCCAGGGCCACGACCAATTCCTCGCCTTCCAGCCGCAGCGGCAGGACGAGGAATGTGTGGGCCACGCTGCCGTCCACAAGCTCCAAAACTTCGGGCCCGGGCGTTTCCAGGTTCAAATCCACACTCTGCAGCCCGGCTTGTTCAGCCAGGGCCGAGGCCACATGGGCGTCCGTACACGCGCCACGCGCCACCAGACATTGACCGATCAAACCACCGTGCTTGCGTTGATCCGCAAGCGCCGCTTGAACGTCGCCTTCCCCCACGACACCGGCGGCCTTCAAAACCTGACCCAGCAGTCGTTTGTTCAGATCCGCTTGGTTCACAGGCGAGCCTCCAGATCACGAGAGTCCTGGGCGAAGTCGATAGCCGTCTGGCGATCGATTTGCCCATCGTTGAAAAGTTCGTACAGGTGATCGTCCAGGGTGATCATACCCATGCGACGGGATGTTTGAATCGAGGATGGGATCTTGTTCGTTTCATTTTTTCGGATCAGGTTGGAGATGGCTGAGCTGTTTACCATGACCTCGAAACCGGCCACGCGACCCGTGCCTCCAACCCTGGGCATAAGGACCTGGGAAACCACAGCCACCAAGGAGACCGATAGCTGGGCTCGGATCTGTTCCTGCTGGTTGCCGGGAAAAGCGTCAATGATGCGGTTCACGGTGYGAGCACTGCCCGTGGTGTGCAAGGTACCGAACACCAAGTGACCGGTTTCAGCCGCCGTGATGGCCGCACTGATCGTTTCTAGATCGCGCATCTCGCCCAGCAGAATCACGTCGGGATCCTGGCGCAGGGCCCTGCGCATGGCCTCGGAAAAGTCAGGCACATCCGTGCCCACCTCGCGCTGGGTCACGAGCCCCTGTTTGTGCTCGTGGTAATATTCGATGGGGTCTTCGATCGTGATGATGTGCCGGTCCTGCTCCGCGTTGATCCAGTCAATCATGGCGGCCAGGGTGGTGGTCTTGCCGCTACCCGTGGGTCC
>JAESRM010000024.1 GCA_016764635.1 Planctomycetota bacterium | reverse complement strand
TCCATGTTGGGTCCCCGGGGCCGGGTCCTCGGCCGGGACGTGCGCGAGCCCAGCCTCGTCAAGGCTCGAACAAAAGGCGTACCCCAAGGTTGTTCATTCAAGCTATCCGCCTACGACGACGTACGCATCCAACCCCAAAGCCTAGACAAGGCCTACATGACCCAAGTCTGGGGAACCGTTGAAACCCAACCCACCCGCGTCCCGTTCCTAAAGAGCATCTGGCATGCCCTAAAACCCGGCGCCGAACTCCTCATTGTTCAATACCCAAACAGCAAAAGCGACTCCAAGGCCTTCACCAAAAACCTAGACGCCGCCACCCAAGCCGCAGGCTTTGAACCCGGTCGCCGCTGGCAACTCTGGGACCCCGGCTCCAACCGGGGCCCCTCCTGGCTCTTCGAATTCCGCCGCCCTTAATCCCGCGCGTTGAGCATGGGGGTGAAGTAGCGGTAGTAGACTTCTAGGGACAGTACGCACATGGCTGTGGAGTAGCTGCGGTCTTGGTCGGTGTCGCCGGCGTAGTCTGCGTAGATGGAGATGGGTTCCCAGGAGCCGTCTTCAGCTTGGGCGGGTAGCAGGGTTTGCTTGAGGCCTTCGTTCCAGCGTTTCCATTGGTTGCCGCCGGTGCGTAGGAGGGCCAGGCTGGAGTAGTACCAGAAGTAGAGGTTGCCCTGGGCTTGGCGGACGAAGGCGTCTTGGCCGTCGTAGCGGTAGACCTCGGGGGTGCGGCGCATGAGGTAGCCGCGGGCGGTGCGGAACTTGCGTTCGGTGAGGTCTTCGCCGAGCAAGGACAGGGCGAAGAGGGCGGCGGGGGTGGATGCCGGCAAGGTCGGATAGTCGGAGTTCAGGCGGCTGGGAGCGCTGTTGTAGCGGTAGGCACCGAGCCGGCGATCCCAGGAGTTGTTGAGGAAGGTGCGTGCGTCGTCGAAGGATTTCTGGGGCACGTCGAGGCCGGCCAGACGCGCGGATTTGAGCGCCATGACTTGCCAGGAGGTGACGGAGACGCGGGGCCAAGAGTCGTAGATTTCGTTGTCGGGGTAGTAGTAATTCCAGCCGCCGAAGAAGCGCGCGTCGCGGTTTTGATTTTGCTTGTCGACGATGTGGGCGACAGCTCGTTGGAGTGGACCGCGTAATGCCTCGTCTTTGGTGAGGGCAAAACACTCAGCCAAGGCATACGTCGCGACGGCGTGTCCATAAGCGGCGCAGTCTCCGAAGTGCCCCGTGCGGCGATCCTGTTTGCCGAGCAAGTAGCGAATGGCGCGTTTCACTTGCGGGCTATATTGGCCTTCCGACTTGTGTGTGTGCCCTGCGCCTAGGAATGCGAGCAGGCTCAAGCCGGTCTTGCCGATGCGCAGTTGGCGATACTTTTCGTGTACGCTCTTTTTGCGACCCCAAAAACCGGTGGGACGTTGAATGTTAGCCAGGTAGGCCAGGCCCGAGGCCACGGCGGCTTCGGTTTCGGCGCTACCACCCAGTTCGGTGAGCGCTTTCTCCTTCGCCAAGCCGAAACGGTTTTGGTACGGCGTGTGATCGAATTTGGGCACCTCGGTCGCGGCGACTGGGAAACTGCGNGGCGCTTCGGGGGCGGGCAGGGGATCCATGCGGGCTAGAGGAGCTGCTTCCGGGCGTGCGTCGGGTGTGCGATCGGGGGCGTCGAAACGCGCGGGTGTTAGGTTCGCCACGGTGCTGGTGCGCCCGAGCGAAATACTTGGCTTAGGAAGCGCGATGCCGAGCGGAGTCGCTTGCTGCGCGGTTTCGGATTGTGAGCGCAAGGGGACTTCGGTGGGTGCATTCAGCGCCAGGCGTTGAGGCGCATCACTCGTGGCACGTTTAGGTTGGAAGACCGTGGGCGTGGGCAATGCCGTGTCCTGGGATGTCGGTGCTGCAGGTTGCGCTGCTTGGGCGGTTGCCGTTTGGCTGGCGGACGCGCCGGCTGTTTGAGTGAGCGCCGTTTCGCGTGCGGGCGCGGAATCGACACGATTGGTGCGCGTCCACTCGCCTTGCGGCAGGGAAGTTTCCAAGTTGACGGCTTTGCCCGCCATACGTTCGACCGCAGCGCTAGGCGCGTTCACGGTCAGGCCTTGGGGCGCGGAGCTGGTGGAGCGTTTCGGTTGAAAGGCGGTGGGCGTGGGCAATGCCGAGGCCAAGGACATGGGGCCGGCAGGCTTGGAACTTTGGGCTGCAGCGGTTTCAGTGGCGCGCGACGGCGACGCTTGCGTGAGTTCCGTATTACGGGCGGGCGCGGGTCCGATGCGATCCGAGGGAGCCCATTGTCCTTGGGGCAGTGAAGCCTGTAGGTCGGCGGCTTGCCCTTCCATGAGGTCGAAAGCTGCGCTGGGTGTTTGTAGGGCGAGGCTTGAGTCCTGGGTTTCGCTGGCCGTGGACGAAGGCTGGCTTTGATCGTTTTCCTGAGCTTCCGGAAGGGCTTCGCCTTCGAGCCTTACGATCGCTTGTGCCATGTGGGAGGCGCGGTTGGGCGCGGCAGGCGCGTCGGGCGAAACGGCCATGGTCACACGGCCCGGGCGGCGAGTGCTAGGTCGGTCGGTTGCGAGTCCGGTGGGCGTCTGGGTGGCGATCACAGAGACCTGGGGCGCGCCAGCGTTATACAGGGCCTCGTTGGTTTGTTGCTGGGCGAGAAGGATCGATTGGGCGCTCGAGCTGTCGCTGGCTTCGCTTTCTTGGGGGAGTGATTCTGCGGGTGCTTGGGTTTCGGGAAGGCTGGAGGGCGCTGCTTGGAGCGCGACCTCTGTAGCCGCTTGAGCCGCTTCCCTTTGGGCTTCGGCGACGGCATCGGCTATGCGTTCAGGAGCTTCTGCGGCTTGGTTCTCGGGCTGGCGTTCGGCCTGCAACTCGCCGCCGCGTTCCTTGGAACTTTCCGCAGCACCGCGGTCGGTAGAAGCCAAACGCACCTGGAAAGTGGGACCTTGCGTAGCCAACTCGCCCGGCGGACTTTCGGGGATGACGTCGCGGAAATACCACATGAGCAAGGCGTGGGCCACCAGGGAAACCAGGAAGCAGCGGTAGATGACCTCCATGCGCGTCCAGCGCTTGGCTACCCATGCGAGCAGGGCCAATAGCAGAAGCGCGAGCAGCAGCAGTACGTCGAAGAGACCAATCGGGCGGCCAGGCTTGCGGAAGAGCTCGCGGGTCTTGGCCGTGAAGAGTTTGCTCGAAGGTTCACCCTCAGCGTTCCGGTCTTGCTTGGCGAAGACCAGGCTGAAGCCGTCGGGGCTCGGGCTGGGTCCCCGCTGTGAAGCCGTGTCGTTCAGGCCTTCGATAGCCTTGGGTGGCAGCCATTCGCCCAGGTTGCGCACGCCCCGGTACAGATCGTAGGAGCCGCGCTTTGCGCCGCGATCCGATGCGAAGAACAGGGTCCGTCCGTCGGCGGTGAAAGCAGGATCGCGTTCGTTGGCGTCGGTGGATAGGGCCTCGATAGCCTTGACCCGGTAGCCGTTCACGTTGCTCTCGAGCGCTTCGTACAGGTCGTACCCGGTGCGGCGCGGGGCCGTAGGGTCGGGGTTATCGACGCGTCGGTTGGAGGCAAAGAGCAGGGCTTTCGAGCCTTCGATGGGGGCGGGGTCGGTGTCGTCCGCAACGCTTTGCAGGGCTTCGGCTAGGTGTTCGACGGTGCCGAAACGGGAGTTTCCGAAGGGTGCACGCCAGAGGTCCAAGCCTCCCATGCCGCCCTCGCGATTGGAGGCGAAGTACAAAGCGCCGTGGCCAAAGGCGGGAGCGAGTTCGTCCATTCCACTGTTCAATTCGGAAAGCGGACGTGCGTTTTGCGCCTGGCCGTCGATCATCTCAGCGATCCAAAGGTCGGTGCCCAAACCCCGTTCGCCCACGGCAAAAACCAACCAGCGGCCATCGGGCGACAGGCATGGATCGAATTCTGGGGAGTCCCCTTCGGTCAATCCCTCCAAGGGCAGGGCCTCCTCCCAAAGCGCATAGCGCAGGGGTTCGGAGGTGATGACGGCATACTCCTGGACTCCATCGGTGAAGCGGCCT
Organism: Planctomycetota bacterium; assembly: GCA_016764635.1. Classification (GTDB taxonomy): domain Bacteria; phylum Planctomycetota; class UBA1135; order UBA1135; genus NORP259. The sequence goes on along the minus strand of JAESRM010000024.1, from coordinate 7,220 downwards.
TCCGTGCCCAGGTGGGGACGAAAGCGCAACCACGCGATCAAGAATCCCGCGCTGACTAGGCACAGGGCGATGACCAGGTTCTTGCCAAAGTTGCCCATGAATTACTTGGAGTCCAGGGTGCCGATCGAGAGATTGTGCAGGCCCGCGGAACCGCAGGCGTCCATGGCGGAGACGATGTCCTCGTGGTGCACGAAGCGGTCGCCACGAATGGTGACGGGCGTCTCCGGATCCTGCTGTGCGGTTTGATTCAGGTGGCGCACCAGTTCCTCGCGGGTGACCACGCGGTTGGCGAGCACGATGGTTCCGTCCTCTTTGATATTGATGACGACCTCATCGTCCTGCTCGGTGAGCGTGGAGCCGGATTGGGCCTGGGGCAGGTTCACGTCCAACTCGCGTTCGGGATCCTGAAAGGTCGTGGCGACCATGAAGAAGATCAGCAGTAGGAAAATCACGTCGATCATAGGCGTCAGGTTGAGAACCAACTCTTCCACGCCCTCTTCGTTGCGAATTTTCATGCGGAGGCCTTGGCGGAAACGATCAAGAGGGACTGGTGGGTGTCCTCAGCCAAGCGCGCAAAACGGTCGATGCGACTGCGGAAATAGTAGTAAGCCGCTTGGGTCGGAATGGCGATGGCGAGGCCCGCGGCGGTGGTGATCAAGGCTTGCGAGATGCCGCCAGCGAGCATTTCGGGCTTGCCGAGCCCGTCCTGCACGGCGATGTTTGTGAAGGCGCCGATCATGCCCCAAACCGTGCCTAGCAAGCCGAGCAGGGGAGTGATCATGGCCACAACAACCAGGGGGCGCAGCCCTGCGGAGAGCCGTTGCACCTCGCGCGTGCCCGTGTCTTCAACCACCTTTTCCATTTCAAGGAAGGGCTCGTTACGCCTTGAAATACTGGCGTGCAGAATGCGCGATAGGGGCGTCTTGCTGCTTTCGCACAACTGGATGGCCGTGTCCGCACCCTCCTTGCTGTAGATCGTTGTCAGGTCGGAGGCGAATCGGCGGCTGCCTATGGTCGAGGAGCGCAGGTTTGTCCAGCGCTCGACCATGAAAGCCAGGGCGATGACCGAGCAGAGCGCAATCGGAATCATCAGAGGGCCGCCGTCGAGCAGCATTTGGTACAGGGACTCCAGGTCCACGGACTTGTTGACGTTGGCCGGTTCTTGGGCGAGAAGTGCGAATTTCATGGTTCGATAGGTAGGAGTGATTTACTGGCCCAGGGCGTGCAAGCGATCGGTGCATTGTTTGGCGTAGGCGGTGCGGGCGTGGTCTTTTACAGCCTTGTTGTACTGGCCGATGGCCGCCGTTTGGTTGCCTTGGCGTTCCAGGCAATGACCGGTGAGGAACAGGGCTTCCGCGACTTCCTCGTCGTGGGCATAGAGCAGGGCGACCTTGAGAAATTCGGCCAGGGCGGCTTCGTCGTCCTCTTGTGTCAGGTGCAAGCGTCCGATCTGGATGCGGGCGCGGGCGCTGAGTATGCCCTTGTCCTTGGCGAGCACGCGGTCGAAGGCGCTGCGCGCTTCGCGGGGTCGGTTGAGGGCGACCAAGCACAGGCCGCGATGCAATTCGGCCTCCACCCAAGCTTCGAATTCGGAGAATTTTCCGACCAACTGGGAAAGCACGTTGAGTCCTTCCTTGGCTTGACCGGTCTGCTGCAAGGCGAGGCCCAGACGGAAGAGGGCCTTGGGCATGACCGCATGTTTGGGGCGCGAACGCCGCAGTTCTTGCAAGGGGGCGATGGCGGCTTGCAAGTCACCGGAACGGATCAGGGATTCGCCTTGCAGGTATAAGGATTCACCCCAAAGGGCGCTGTCCCTGTGGTCGCGCGTGAGTTGGGCGAAGGCTTTGGCGGCACCTTTAGCGTCCGAATAGCTCAAGCGCGCAAAACCTAACTTATAGAGTGCTTGCGCTGCGACCGTGCTGCCTTGGGTTCCTGCGGCGAACTCATAGAGAGCCGCCGCGCGTTGGAAATCCTGGGCGATGAAGCGCGCTTCGCCAACGAAGAAGGCTGCCTCGCTGACCGTGGTGTCGCTATTGGTGAGCTTGGCGGCGGCGCGCACGTAATTTTCGGCGTCGTCGGTGGCTCCGGAATCCAAAGCAATCCAGGTGCTTTCAACCAGGGCCGGAATCGCCAGGACGGGAGTCGAGCCTTCCGTGGTGAAGGGGCGCAGCAGTTGCAGCGCCCTTTCGTTGTCGCCTTTGGCCTTTAAGGCTAAGGCCAGTTTCTTTGCGGCCGTAAAGAGCCTTGTGCGATCCAAGCCCGATCGTTGCAGCTCGGAGTAGTTGGCCAGGGCCGAGCGCAGGTCTCCGGCTTCCACGGCGGTCCATGAAAGCAGCTCCCTGGCAGCGATCTGCATGGAAGTGTCGACGTCCTTCATCAGCAGCTTGTGCAGGACCGAAGTGGCTTGCTCGAAGTCTCCGGTGGAGTTCAAGCACCAAGCCAGACCGTAATGGGCTGTGGCCGCGTGTTCACTGAGCGGGAAGTTCTCCAGCAGCCGCTGATAGCGGTTTGCTGCGCCGGCGTGGTCCTCTTGCGCTTCAAGAATGCGCGCCCATTCAAAGAGCGCGCTGTGGGCCAAGGGACTGTTTGCATTGTTGTCTAAGAGCACTTTTAGGGAACCGCTGCCCTGTCCCGCATGGGCCAGACCGAGCAGGGCTTGATCCATATGCTCGCGGCCCTTGAAACGCCGAATGTAGAGGTTCCAATGGGTCGCCGCGGTCTCGTTGTCACCCGCGTCAAGTCCACAGCGTCCGGCCATGTAGAGCGCTTCCTCTGCGAGCGGTGAGTCTTCAAAGGTATTCGCGAGCAGCGCAAAAANGTTGACCCGCAGCTCTTGCGTTGTCGTCCGAATACTGGCACCAAGCCATGCGTGACAAACTTTGGCAACGGGTCGAGTCCTCGATCCCATCCAGATTCCAGAGYTGCTCGAAAGAGGCGTAGGCRTCTTCRAAACGTTGCAATGCAAAGAGAGCTTCGGCGCGCGTGACCGCGGTGGGTATGCGGTACGCAGAATCGGCGAATTGGTTGAGCAGCTGATCGGCGGCTTGCAGGGCTTCTGCCGGGCGGTTCGCGGCCAGGTGGGCGCTAGCCGCTGCGTGCAGCGCATAGTCCGATTTGGAGGAAGCAAACGCTGCCGCCGATTCCTCGTGTCGACCCAGTTTGTAGAGCAGCTCACCGCGCAGGCTGTGGATGCGCTCGGTCAGGGCAGCGTCCGGCTTGTAGTTGAGCGCGCGACCGAGAAGGGTGAGGGCGGCTTCTTTGGTTTCCACTTCGGCGACTGCTTTGGCGAGCCAGAAGTGAAGTTCGGGGTCCTTGTTGCGGGCGCCAGGCGCCAAGGCTTCCATGGCGGCGCGGGCATCTCCAGCTTCTAACCARTGGGCTCCGCATTGCAAACGCGCTTCGTTGGCTAGCTTCGACTGGGGATATGTATCTAGCAGTGCGGCAAAAGCGCGCGCAGCTCCCGCATGGTCACCGATAGCGGCCTTGGAGAAGGCCATGCCGCGCATGCACACGTCGTGGAATCCTCCTTCCTTTACCTCCCCAAAAGCAGCCAATGCGCCTTCGGGTTTTTTGGATGCGAGCAAGGCTTGGCCCAGTAGGTAATGCATCTCATCTTCAAGTTCATGCTCTCCGTGGACAGTCTGGAACTCGTGGGCCAGGGTGATGGCGCCAGGAAAGTCGCCCAGGCGGAAAGCACTCCAAGCACCGCCGCGCTGGGCGTGGGCTACGGTGTCGGCCTTAGGGTCAAGCTGCACGCTTTTAGCATAGAAGGTGAGTGCGGGGCCGTACTGTTCATCGCCGAAACAGGCCTCGCCCAAGAGGAAGGTCGAGAGGGGTTTCAGGTAGTTCTTGCTACCCTTGCGCGCCTTTTGCAGGGCGAGCCTTGCGGCTTCCGTATTGCCAGCTTGAAGCTCGCACTGACCCAAGCGCAGATTGCATTCCGCATAGAACTCAAAGTTAGAAAGCTTGGCGAGGGGGCGGAATTGCGCCGCGGAATCGGACTTGCGGTCCAGTTCGAAGAGCGCGCCGGCGAGCCGATAGCGGGCCAGGTGCGCCTTGGAATGATCGGGGTGGTCGGAGAGGAAGGACGTGGCTTCTTTGACCGTCATGTCCCAGTGTCCTTCGCTGTAGAGCCCGGCGATGAAGCGGTACTGTTCGGCGGCGTCTTGTTGGGGCGCGGCGAGGAGCCCAGTGGACAGAAAGACTATGAGGCAGGGGGCAAGCAGGGGGCGCAGGCGAAGCATCTGAAAATGCATAGGGCGGATTTCCTCTAAGGCGGGGCGAGATTTGGAGCGGTCTGGGCTCCGGCTAGGCCTTCAGCACGAGAAGGTCCTAATGAAAGTTTGCCGCGGAGAAAAGATACGTGGGTGGCAGAGTCGAGAATGCGTGTAAGAGAAAATACACCAGGGGCTGCATGGGCCCCTGGTGCCTATGAAACCCTAGCGGGTTTGGTTTTTGTGGACCGCGGTGCGTACGCGATTCACTTCGACCTGAAGTGCATCGACTTCGCGCAGGACCTCGTTCAGCATGCGCTCGAGTTCAACCAAGGTGGAGTCCTTCGCGTGGGGCTGGGAGGCGAAGGTGTAGTCCCTATCATCTTGCGGGAATCCAGCGAAGCCTAAGGAGAGGAAGGACGAGACGATGGGATCCGTCCGGTTGGGGTACACGCGCATCGAAACGCCGGAGTTGGTTTTGACGGAAGTGTCACAGCTGGGTGCTGTGTCGCATTCGGTCGGCTCGCAGGCGGGCACCGGCGGGCAGGCCGGCGCCGGCGGGCTATCGATTGAGAAGAACACCCGGTTCTCGGCTTTGGTTGCGGGGACCCGGTTGGAGTCCGAACCATACTTGACTTGGGTCCTTCCATTCTTGGTGTCAATGTAGATGTGTCCACCGTCGTTTTGGATCTTGATGACCGACGTTCCGCAGCTGTGGGAGTCTGCTCCTGTCGAGGAGTGGCTCGTGTTCCAACGATGCTTAGTGCAATCGATAGTCGTGGACGTGGTCCAGTTATGAGAGCCCGCATCGGGAGGTGTGGTTGTCGTCCAGCCAAAGTGCGCTTGGCCGGTCTCAAACTCGATCATCGTGGCTGTTTCGTCCGAGTCATCACCTTCACGAATGAAGAATGTCTGCGGTGTAGGCTTGGAGTGATTTCCCTCGAAGAACACGTGAGCCTCACCGTCTTTCGTGGTGAAGAGCTTGTTGCCGTGACCGCTTCTCAGTTCGAACAGGACATTCCCGGACTTGTTTTCGTTGATCAAGATTCGTTCGATGATCGTGTCAGCATCAGTGTCGCAGCAATCACTCTCGTCGCAGCCATCGCTTTCGCAGCAGCTATCGCTTCCGCGATCGCACGAGCTAGCGCCTGTGGGGAAGCGAAGATTATGGAAAGATTCGAATAGCTCTAGGTGGACTAGGCCATCGATCTCGTCGATCTCGTCGAGCGTGACGAAGTGCTTGTGGTTTTCGAGGCCTTCAAGGGACTCAAATCCCTCCAGAACCTTAAGATTTTTCAGCACATTCAAGCTGTCCATATTGAGGATCTGACCATCTAGGCTCTCGAGTAGAACCTGCAGGTTGCCCATTTCATTTTCTTCGATCAGCTCTTCCAAGCCCTCGAGTCGGAGTTCAACTCCTTCAATCAGGAATTCGTGATTGTCTTCCATCGAGTCATGCAAGTGATCCAAATGCTCCATGAGCACTTCGATCTCCACATGGTCCCCATTGGCATCAACGCCGCACTGTTCGAGGATCTCATGGAGGTGCACCATGTGCGGCCCGTCACTTTGGACCTCGAGCGTGTGGAGGGTTTTCTCCAGGTTGCGTAGGGCACCATGGAGATGGTTCTCTTGGATGTCCAGGGTGACATTGCTGTCGTCAGTGGTGGTGTGGAGCATCTCGCGAAGGACATTGGCATGGTCAGACGGGCTGACCAAGTGCACCTGATGGGGGTGAGCTTCCTTGCCTTGGCGATAGAGAACTCGGGCTTCATGGGCCAATACCCGGGCTTCCGCAGCTCTTTCGGAGGCTACGGCGCGTTGCTCGCTCCGGAGAACTCGCTGCTCATCTCTTATGGCGCGCTGCGCATCCCTCACAGCGCGCTGCGCATCATTGCTTTGCCTGGCCCGATCGGAGCGGACCTGCATGGAATCCTGGAGACGAGTGTTCTCCGCCTGTAGGAGCTGAATCTGTTCCAGCAGTGCCCGGCGTTCATTTTGGGCGAGGCCTTTGTGAGCCTTGACTTCATGAATGACCCTGGCTTCTTGAGGTGCTTTGACGTTGAAGCGCACAGGGGTCGGGACATGTCTGACCTGCCGGGGCGCGGCGGGCTTCCGAGCCTTGCGCAGTTTGACGCGCCGGGGATCGGCGACGCGCTGCAGCCGGTCCTCAACGCGCTGGGGTGCGGGTGCTGCCTCGGGCGTTTGCGGGGCTTCAGGAGACTGAAGCGAAAGCATGGGAAGGGGGCTGGTCGGAACCGCGAATGCGGTGTCCTGACCAGACACAGTGGTCCAGCCTGCGGCGGCGGCCAATGCGATGAATAGGGCTTTGAACATGGATTACTCCTGACCGTTGAAGGTCGTTTTGGGTTCGTGGGTTGATGTGTTCTGAGGTTTGGGAGCGCTGTGCAGCAAGGCGGTCATGCGCAGTTGCTGTTCGCGAAGTTTGAGCAGGCGCAAGCGCAAGCGCAGCATGTCGTCGTGGGTCTCGTCTTGAGTGCCGTTGGCCTCTGCGGTTTCCTGCAGGCTGAGGATCTGGTCTTGCAACTGATCCAGGCGGTCGCCTAACTGCTCTAGCAGCAAGCTAAGGCGGGGATAGGGCGACGGGGCGGAAAGGACCGACGTAGGGGTCACCGGTTTGGCCGGTGCAACTTGTTTCGGAGCCGGGGACATGACGGAGGGCGGRCCCAGGTCGATGACWAYCGGTTCCGCKGTTGSGGGRASTGCTCTTGCGGGCTTGCGCGTGGTCACAGCCGGCAGGGCCATGGCGCCCGTAGCAAAAACGCCAAGGGCCAGGGGCAAGCCCCAGATGTTGCGACGCGCGCAAGCTTGGCGGCTGTCTTCATCGAGCAAGCGGCGCACGCGATGACCCAGTTGGGAACCACGACCCGCCATGGGCAGCAGCGCAACGGCGGGACGTTCAGCGACCATCCACCCGGCGACTTCGGTCAAGCAGCGCGCCAGACCCAGTCCGTTTTCCGTGTGCTTCACAGCCCAGTCGTCGCA
>JAESRM010000129.1 GCA_016764635.1 Planctomycetota bacterium | reverse complement strand
ACTTCCATCGTTATTCCGGAAGCCCATGGGGCATGTCCTAGCCAGTTCGGGCGGGGGGTGATAAACGATGGAAGTTCTCCGGTCTCGGTACTCTCGGTASTCTCTTTCGCGGACACCCGYTACCATCGGGTTACACTGGCCWRGAGCAGGCCATGTACCATTGGGATTCATCGCGCTTGCGCCTTTTTCGAAACCATGTTGCATGCTCCCGTGAATCACGTCTCAATATCCAATTGCATGTATCCCACTTCAATTTTACAAGTTCGGCTGCTTGCCATCGTATCCGGCCTGCTACTTTTTGCGTGCGTGGGGGGCAGCGATTCTACCCTGGAGGAAGGCGGAWCTGAAGGACCTGCCATCCAGGAGCCCCAGCCCGAAACGGTGGCGCTAAAAGCTCCCAAGTGGCTCTTTGAATCCAGTATTCGTTCGATGCTGGAAGACAGTCAGGGCAACATGTGGTTCGGGAGTGATAGGGAAGGGGTGTGCCGTTACGACGGAAAGAGCTTCACCTACTTCAGCGCGCGGGATGGCCTAGCGGACAACCAGATCCGCAGTATTCAAGAAGACCGCTTTGGCAGGATATGGTTTGGCACGGGCAGGGGACCTTGCTTCTTCGATGGCTCGTCCATGCACACGCCTTCCCTACTTGACGTGGGCCTTGAGGGCACGGGGACAGCAGAAAACGCCGGCACCTCCGAACACGAATGGGGTCTGGACCCAAGCGACCTGTGGTTTGAAGCAATCCACAAGAGCGGCATTTTGCGATTGCATGGGAGAGAACTGAGCTACCTGCCCTTCCCCGTTCCGGCCAAGGACACCACTTTCGAAAAAGACGAGCAATACTTGCCTCCGTACTCCATATTCACAGCCCACAAGACATACGACGATGAAGTTTGGTTTGGAACACTGTCGAGGGGCGCGGTTGGATTTGATGGCGTGTCCTTCACCTATCTGAATGAGGATCATGGAGGCCTTACCCTAGTGCGCAGTGTGTTCAAGGATCGTTCCGGCAACCTTTGGATCGGAGACAATGGGGCCGGCCTCTACCTCTACGACGGAATAGAATTGACCAATTTTACCGAGCTTCACGGGCTCGGCAACCCCGGATGGGCCCATGGTGACACCCGAGATAGGCCTGGCACGCTGGCACGCATCTGGGCCATTGAACAGGACACCAGCGGAGACATGTGGTTCGGCACCATCGATGCGGGCGCGTGGCGCTACGACGGCGAGAAACTGACGAACTACACCACTGAGCACGGCCTCCCCAGTAGCAATGTCGAAGCCATTTACAAGGACCGTGCGGGTACCTTGTGGTTTGGTACCGCCAAAGGCGGAGTCTGCACCTTTGACGGATCAACCTTCGTACGCTTTGCAGGCTAAGAGGCAGCGAGACCGGAGAACTTCCATCTTTATTCGTCCGGGCCCGAACCCCTACATTCCTCAACCCACCCCACACCCGAACGAATAACGATGGAAGTTCTCCGGTCTCGGTACCTCCTGCGCGGTACCTCGCGTCCCGCGCGGTAGCCGCTACTCCAAAGTCACAAGGACCGCATTGCTAGTGCCGGTGAAGGACCAGCCGAAGGTGGAGTCGCGGTGCCAGACTTGGAAGGCCCAGGTGGTGCCGGGCATGAGGTTGGTGGCTTCGCGGGGGGTGTTGAAGTTGATGTCCAGGTAGCGCTCTCCGAAGGCGCCGACCATTCCTGGGGGCAGCAAGCGGTGGATGGGGCCGCCGCCGGTGAGGCACAGGTTGCCGCCGGAAGCGAGCGGGAAGGGCGCGCCGGGTTGACCGTAGAGGAACAGGGAGAACTCGTCCTGGGGCAAGTGGGTGGCGTGCAAGGTCAAGCGATCCTGCGCCACTTCTAGGCTACCGGTCACGGCCAGATGACTGCGATCGAAGCGCGTGTTGGGGGAGCCAATGCAAGCGGTGGTTTGACCGAGTTCGATGTCGAAGAGCAGGGTCAGGCCCCGCTCCCAATCAGCTTGTCCAGGCCGGCGGAATTGGAACTGGGGGTCGCCACCGATGATCAAACCACGGTCGAAATCGGCCGCGATGCGCCTGCCCAACCAGGAATTGACCACCTGGCTGGAGTCATGGGCATTGCGATAGATCGTTTCAAGTTCAAACCCGACGCCAGGGGTATATCGGTACAGCCTTAGCTGACGCTCGGGGTGACCCGCAATCACGACACCCGAGGCACCCACCACCAAGTAGTCGCCCTTCAGGACAAGGCTCGCGCCCATTCTTGCCCTGCTCCCCCCAGGCTCCCCAACGATCTCGTCCAGTACTTGAACAAGGACCCATGAGCCATTCTGCATTTCGTAAATGGCCACGAGCGAAGGGCAGAAGGGAGAACTGCAATCAAATGACGGCATGCCGACAGCCATGCGGTTGCCGTCGATTGCGATGGAGGTACCAAAGTTGCGGTGGGCTTCAATGCTATTCGCCGGCAGAGGGCAAACCACCTCGTCTTCAAATTGCCAACCCTGAGGGGTGGCGATGTAGGTAAAGGCCAATCCCTCCAGATCACCTGCAGCGCCGATTGCTATCCGATCCCCGTCGATGTCAAGGGAGAAGCCGAATAGTGACCAGATGCCCGGATTGGGGTGATCCCAAATGGAAGGAGCGGGAATAGCTTCGTCAAACGCCCAATTGCCTGCGACCCGTCTGTAGGYGTAGGTTACGCCATTCGGGAATTCAAATGGGGTACCTGGCGGATTGWGCGTTACGGTTGAAGAAGCTCCGACAGCCATCCGGTCACCGTCAATCGTAACCGCCCTACCAAAGCTAGCTACCCGGAAGGTGCCTGTGAAAGCATCAGGCATTGTGGGGCGGACCGTCAGGGTCAAAGTCCACTGCTCCCCTTGGAGTTCAAACAAGTACGCTTTTCCCGACCCGGAATACGGATCAAAGGGGTTGTCGATGTGCCAGCCCCAATTGGAAGCACTGACAATCAGGTCTGTGCCATCCACGTCCAATGCTGCCCCGAACCTATACCCGTTGCCTGGTTCAGGGCTGTAGATCGTTTGGTCCAGTACCCAGCCTCCTGGCGTTTGCTTGAAAATGCGAACAGCTCCTTCCTTAAGGTCCGGAGTCGCCGCCTTCGCGGCAAGATCATCTCCAATGAAAAGCCAATCACCTGAAATGCCGCAAGCCTGGCCAAAACCGGCGCGCTGTATGGGATTCTCGAGCAATAGCTCCACGGAGTCCGTCGCATCTACTTGACCGAATGCAGCAACGGAAAGAGCGAATGAGAGAGCAATGAATTTGCAGGAACGAAACATGGTGCTTACAGGTGGTGGCTAGGCGAGCGGAAAACAAGAAAGGCTCCAGGGAGGCAACAGAAACTCCCCCCTGGAAACCAAAAGGAACGTGCGCTTAGATCTCTTGCGCGATGTGTTTCCACTCGTAGCAGCCCAGGTCGTTGATCGGCCCCATGCTATTGCCACCATCGCCCCCTGTGATGCCCGAGGCACCTACGGGGTTGCTGGCGGGATGCTCACGGTCGCGTGTCGCTTGCGAGGTATTGCCACCCAAGTACCGGTCCAGGTCCAGGGGAATGAACTCGCCGGTAGTGACGCCATCCTCATCCAAGTCTCGGTAGTCGTAGGGAAGCAGCTTGTCATCACCTTGCTCAATGCAAGGCGAGTTGGCACTCAGGTGATAGTTGCCTACGCCCGCGTTTGCGAACAGGGGGTCCACGTCAATCACGTTGATGATCGAGCCAGCCCAATCCGGGTTGTTGGGGAGCTGGACAGGTTGGTCGCCAATCACATTATGACTAAGGCTGCCAGCGTCCAGGCTGCCCGCGTAGGCTTCCAGATTGGAGGCAATGGCAATCCCGTTGGCGTCCTTGCCGGTATTGAACATCAGGATGCTGTTGCTCAGTTTGAAGCCCTTGATGCTGGGTGTGGGTTGATTGATCTGTAAGAGCAGAAGCGCCCCTCCCATTCCATCGGGGGACCCGGAAATACGAGTTCCAATGGCCTCGTTCTTGGAGAACGTATTGTTGACCCACTCGGCAGCATTACCGGGTGTTTCGCTGGTGGTCGGGTCCATGAGCACATGGGCGCCGCCCCCGGACAAAGCGCGGTTGCCTAGGATCAGGCAGTTGGCGACCGAGAGACCAGGGTGGTCCACCTCTCCATCGTCCCAGCTGTAGAAGGGACCGGCCAAGCACATGCCGCCGCCAATGCCACCGAAGTTGTCGAGGAATTGCACGTTGTGGATTTGGCTCATTCGTTCCCAGCCTCTGACCGTTTCCGGAGCAACTTCCGGCTGGGCGATCAACATCAACCCCCCGCCTCCATTGCGAGCCATGTTGTTGGAGATGATGCAAGCCCTGGTTTGAATGGCGCCATTGGTGACGTAGATGCCAGCGCCTTGGCCATCGGCCAGGCAACTGGTCACGGTGACTTCGATGATCCTGAGGACCGTATCGCGGCAGAAAATACCAGCGCCTGCTCGGACCATATCGAATGAGCTACTCGCTTGGCTGAAGTACGTATTGCCATCCCTGATAACCAAACGTTCCAATGAAACCAGATCGGTAGCGAATGCTGTGCTCAATTGCCCATCGATGTGAACCACATGGTGGCTGTTGTCGAAGATGTTTGCGGGCGTGCCCGATGAATCCCCGTGCAGGATTGTGTTGGATGCAAGTCCGTCGGGAGCGTCAGGATCTAACCCTCCGGAGCCTGCGATGTGGTAACCCTTGAACCCGCCAACGACGCGCATGGGCACAGGGATGATGAACGAGTGGTGCCGCTTGGTGACGGTGATACCAGGCAAGGTATCCATGGCCACGATGTTGGTCGTGCCATTGATGTCAGGCGTGTAGCTGCCTTCAGCGATCAGGACCGTGTCGCCGGGCTGGGCTTGATCAAAGGCCTCTTGAGGGTTTTGATAAGCGTTGCTCCAAACACCGGTTCCACCCGGATTGGACGCCGGACTGTTGGCGTCGACGAGGAATGTCGTTTGAGCCATAGCGGTGCTAGAAGCTGCGAGGACAACCAGTGCGGTTGCGAATCCATTTGTAAGGGGGGGGGGTAAAGTATCATGTTTTCAGTTCGTTACTGAGGGGTGCACAAGTGTGCAGGAATGGAAGTGATCGGGGAGGCGAAAACCGCCTGCGATCGTGTTGTGAAAGTGGGCACGCCCTAAGGGGCCAAAAGTGCAATTGAATTCGGGCGAATCCATGCGGGGACGAATCCCGCGTGCTTTGATCTCACGACTCTTCGAATGTACCCGGCGAATTCGAATTGGGGGGAGCCAAGCAAAAACAAATGGGGACTTTCTCACATTCACTTCGCCGACGCGGCGTGTCGGATGTCCTTAGGTGCCCAGCAATGCGTATGTGCGATTGTGCACATGGCAAAAGGCGAGTTGGGGATTGCGCGGCTGGGCGATGAGCTTGCCATGCACCCTTTTCCCTGGCGCTAGCGAGCACCGAGTTCGTCGAGCTGCGCGTGGAGGCGGTAGGTCAACTGTTTTCGGAGCTGAAACCGGTCCCCGGCATTGGTTTGGTCGTTTGTCCGAGGGGCAAGGGAAATTTTGTGGAGAGCTTCGTGTCAGGGAATACCAACGAAAAAGGCGTGGCGGTGGTTCTTGTACCTAAGGCTTTTATGGAGGGCAACGAACCTAACTTCTACGGTATTTTCTTCACGCTTGACGCCGTATCCTAAGGCGATGACCACCAAAGACATCTTCACCCTCGTCGTCCGGCTCTCCGGCTTCTTTACATCCTTGATGGCTGTTCACACCATGCTGGCTTTGATCCTGGGCCCGCGCGATATTGGGTTTCGGAGCTTTCTTGTGACCCTCGCCTACGTGGGCCTCGGCTACGCCATTATGCGCTTCGCCTCGGTCATCACCCGTTTGTGCGGGGCCGAGGAATAGCGCGGCCTGCGACACGAGGGTGCCGAGGCCGGACAACCTCCATCGTTATTTCGGTAGCCCATGGGGCAACTCTTCGCCAGTTCGGGCGGGGGCCGATAAACGATGGAGGTTCTCCGGTCTCGGTACTCGCGGTACTCGTTCGTGCCCACACGTTGAGTGGTGACCGTCAACGATTGCGTTCGTGCCAATAGGAAATGACCACGAGCAACCCGGGCACGTAATCCACAGGCGGTTTTTCTCGTCGATCAAATACGGGCGTACTGTTTCGGTTGGTGAATCGTTGTCAGGTAAACTTGGATTCCTCACGGTCAAGCGGWCGCACCGTAGGCATGTATATTCCGTTCCTGGGTAATGTCGGATACCCCCAGCACCACCGGAGTCACAAGCCGTTGTTCGGCAATACAGGAAATCTCCGCACCCTGGGCACTTCTTGATCGTGCTGCGCTAGCGACCTGAGAACCGCTTCCAACCAAAGGCTAACTTTTGAAGAAGAATCGAGTACGCAGAGTTTTTTGGAAGCACATCATCCTGCTGCTGGGCTGAATTTGTTGACCGTCGAATGACGACCAAACCTTGCTCATCCGAGATTATGATTTCGCCAACCTCAAGTTCATGCTGCATTCTGGAAGCATCCAATTCCGTGCTAGCAAATCCAAGGATCCAGATTTCTTCCCAAGCTTTTTTGGTGGCTTGGCCGTAGTGATGTTCGCCCACAACACCAATGATTGCATGCAGGCTTTCCAATGCATCACCCCTTCCTTCGTACCCGCTAAGCCCACACCGAGACGCGTGACTCCTTTCATCCCTCTCTATTGCAGCCTCGTACATCGCGCGATTGTGCGGGGTCAGCCACACCCACACATGTGACTCGAAAGAAAGTTCGACGAGGTCCCCAGCAAAGTATCCTTCAGCAACGATGTAGACGGATTCGGTCATTCTGTGGAGAGGGCGAGTACCTAACGCGGCTCCGTATCGCGCGCGTTTCTCAAGTGCCCTTGCGCAGCAACACGGTCTTGATCGTGCTGAGGAGGATCGAGATGTCGTAGAGCATGGAGTGGTTTTTGATGTAGAAGAGGTCGTATTGCAGTTTGTGCAGGGCGTCTTCTTCGGTGTTGCCGTAGGGGTAGTTGATTTGGGCCCAGCCGGTGATGCCGGGTTTGACCGTGTGGCGCTGTTGGTAGTAGGGGATGCGCTTGGCGAGTTGATCGACGAACACGCCGCGTTCGGGGCGCGGGCCTACTAGGGACATGTTGCCCTTGAGCACGTTGAAGAGCTGGGGCAGTTCGTCCAGGCGGGTTTTGCTCTACTGCAAGAGGACCTCTATGGCATTGGTCGTGCCAGTGAAGGACCAACCGGTAATGCGGTCCCGGTGCCAGAGTTGGAAAGCCCATGTCGTTCCGGGAAGCAGAATTGCAGCCTCTTGGGGAGCGGTGAGATCGAGGTCCAAGAATCGTTCCCCCAGTGGTCCAACCAAACCCGGAGGGGAAAGGCGTTGGATACCCCCCCCGAGACAAAGCTCTCCGCCGGAAAGAATGGGCCAAGCTTGCCCGGGTAGCCCATAGAGGAATATAGCCAGCTCGCCTGGGGGCAAATGGGTGGCGTGTAGACCTAAGCGGTTCTCGCCCACAGTCAGTCCGCCAGTGACGGCTAGATGGCTTGTAAATCCAGAGGTGTTGTTGGAGCCTTGGCAGGTAAGTTCCTGGCCCAACTCCAAATCGAAGAACAGAGCCGTGCCAGCTGCCCAGCCATTCGCAGTCGTGCTACTTGCGTAAGCGTAGTCCTTGTCCCCCGCGATGATCCAGCCGTGCTCGAAGTTCACATCGAATGACAAGCCCAGTGTGGAATTTGGAGAAATGGTGGGCAGGTCCTTGTGTCTGAATTTTGCAGTGAGTTGAAATCCTTGGCCGGGGGTGTAGTCGTACCGCCGGATTTGAGCCACGCTTTGGGACCCTTGTTGCATACCGATGGCGCTTGCAAGCAGGATGTCCCCCTTCAATTTGATGTCCGTGCCAAAGCGAGCATTTGCGCCTCCAGCTTCACCATTGATCTCGCTCAGGGTTTGTACCCGGGTCCAGTCAGTCCCTTGTAGTTCGTATATTGCGACCAGGGAAGGGCATGGTGGATTGAAGCAACCAGAAGATGTTAGCCCAATAGCCATACGGTTTCCATCCATTGATATTCGAGATCCGAAGTGTCGCCGCTCTGTCAATACTGAACCCGGAAGAGGAGAGGGAATATAGGATTCACTCAGCCAGCCTGAAGGGCTAGCAAGCCATGTTGAAACCATGCCCTCCCAACCTGCAGGGGCCGAAATCGCTAGCCGGTCTCCGTCGAGTCCTAAATTCAATCCAAAAGAATTCCAATGAAAAGGGGAGCAAGTCGGGAGTCCAATGAGGGGGCAAGCTGGGCTGACAATTGGTTGATCGACGGCCCACAGGCTGGCCACCCGCTTATAAGTATATACCACGCCACTGCCTCTACCACTGTCTGCGAACGCGTAAGTCCCTGGGCAGCCTACGGCAATTCGATCGCCGTCAACGGCTACGGCTGTTCCGAATTTGACTCCATTGTACCCTCCTCGCCAGGCGTCCTGAATTGTCGGTCGCAGGGTAATGACAGGGTTCCAGTTAGAACCCTGAAGCTCATAGACAAAAGCTTTTCCAGAGGCGAAGTATGGGGCGTCGGGGCTATCAATAAACCAACCCCACGTCGGGGCGCCCACGACAAGTGTATTGCCGTCTAGCGCGATAGTTGATCCAAATTGGAACCCGTGCCCCGGTTCCGTGCTGCGGATTTCCTGGTGCCACAGCCAGCCGGTTGGCGTGCGGCGGAAAACCTCAACAGCTCCGGTGATGTCATTGGCGTTGCCAGCTTTCGCCCAGTCGCTAATCATCATCCAATCATCGGAAATAGCCACGCTCTTCCCGAAACCCGTATACTCATCGTCCTCAACGCCGTGGAGTTGAATGGATTCGTTTTGGTAGCTCTGGCCCAAGCTGAATGTGGCTGCTGCGCAGGAGAGGAGCAATGCTGCGAGTGAGGGGAAGGGTTGCATGTAGGGAAACATCCGGAAGTGAGCGGTGGGGTCAAGAGAACAAGCTGTCCGGGGAAATCAAGCGATCTCCCCGGACCTAGCCATGACTCCTAGAGGGAGTACAGTTCCTATCCTAGATCGATCCGTATGGATTGAAGGGCTTCCATTCGTAGCATCCCAAGTCCGTGATAGAACCGGCGGAGTTGCCCGCATCTACCCCGGTGATACCAGGGGTGCCGTTGGCTGACGGCGAATTGTGCTCCCTGGGGCGCACATTGAGGGGGGCATTGCCTCCATAGTAGCGGTCCAAATCCATAGGGAGTTGTTCACTGAGCGTGCTGCCATTCCCATCCAAGTCCCTGTAGTCGGCGGGCAGCAAGAAGTCGTTGCCAACGTCGATGCAGGGAGAGTTGGAACTGAGGCGATAGTTTCCCATGGCCGAGTTGATAAACAAGGGGTCCACGTCGATCACATTGGAGGCGAAGTTAGTCCAGACTGGATTGTTGCTGCTCGCAGGTTGGGGCCCAATGTTGTTGTGGCTGAGCATGGCAGGCTGCAAGGGGGATGCAAAGTATGACGCCATATCCAGATTGTTATCCGCTCCTCCGAAGCCCCGGTTGAATTGCACCACTGAATTGGAGATTCGTAGAGATTTACTCACGTTGAAAACGGGTGCAAAGAAGAAAAGCCCTCCACCCTTAGTTGATTGGGCGTGGGACACGGGAAAAGTCTCGTTGTCCACAATGGTGTTGCTGACCAGTTCGCACTGCACTTGAGTATAGTCAGACTGACCCGGTGCTACATACAACTGGAAGAAGCCACCCCCGCCAATGGACGAGCGATTGCTTTCGATCAGGCAGTTGGCCATGCTGATTCCTGGGTGGGATACACCGCCAGCTTGATACCGCGGGAAGAATCCAACAAAGGCGATTCCTCCTCCTCCATAGGTTCCAAAAAAGGAATTTGAGGTACCGCTGGAGTTGCTGATCATCTGGGTGTTGTGGATCTGAGAGCTGTGGAACGCATCTTCGACGTTGGTGGTGTGGGAGTGATCATGTTTGATCATGATTCCGCCTCCGCTGCCAACAGCAGAGTTGTTCTTGATTACGCAGGCGCGAGTTCTGAGAGAACCGGCCTCGACATAAATGCCTCCTCCGCTGCCTTCTGCCAGACAGTTTGATACGGTAACTTGGTCAAGCTCTAGAACGGCGTCTTGGCAGGAAATGCCAGCACCGAAAGCCGCGCCGACAAGGGTGCTGGGTCCCGGGTAGGCAAAACCGTAACGCACGATTACACGGCTCATGCGAAACGGAATGGTTGCGAAATCAGGGTGAACCGCCCCGTCGATATAGACAACATGGTGGGCGTTGTCGCGGATGTCCGCAACAGTGCCATTTACGTCTCCGTCGAGGATCGTGAATTTGACTTTGCCGTCGGGGGCTAAGGGGTTGATCGAGCCTGATCCTGTAGGGCTGTAACCCTTGAATCCGCCGATAACCATTGTAGGTTCCTTAGCCACGAAAGAGTGGTTTCTAGCTGTGGGGTTTCCGCTAGTTCCGCCCGAAACATCGTTCCAGACTATGCTGCCCGCAGCGGTAGAATTTGGGATGTAGGTTCCCTCTGCTAGGAGAATCGTGTCATCCTTGCCAGCCAGGTTCAACGCACTTTGCAAGCTTGGAAAGGAATCTTGCCAGCCTGCAGTTCCCAGTGGATTGGTCGCAGGGCTGCTGTCATCTACAAAGTAGGTCGTTTGGGCCACAGCTTGGCTAGAAGCTGCGAAGACAAGCAAAGCGGTTGCGAATCCCTTTGTAAGGGGGGGGTAAAGTATCATGTTTTCAGTTCGTTGCTGAGGGGTGCACAAGTGTGCGGGAATGGAAGTGATCGGGGAGGCGAAAACCGCCTGCGATCGTGTCGTGAAAAAAGGCACGCCCTANGGGGCCAAAAGTGCAATTGAATTCGGGCGAATCCATGCGGGGACGAATCCCGCGTGCTKTGATCTCACGACTYTTCGAATGTACCCGGCGAATTCGAATTGGGGGGMGCYAAGCRAAAWYAWATGGGGACWTTCTCACATTCACTTCGCCGACGCGGCGTGTCGGATGTCCTTAGGTGTCCAGCAATGCGTATGTGCGATTGTGCACATGGCAAAAGGCGAGTTGGGGATTGCCCGGCTGGGCGATGAACTTGCCATGCACCCGTTTCCCTGGCGCTAGCGAGTACCGAGCCCGGCTCACTTCGCTCGCCCACCGAAAGCAGTGGCGTTGCAGAAAACAACGCCGCTGCTTCAGGTGGGGCGAACGAAGT
>JAESRM010000246.1 GCA_016764635.1 Planctomycetota bacterium | reverse complement strand
CGAACTCGCCATACAAACCAACGACGCTCATCCGGGATGCCAAGACTCAGCGGCTAACGTGCTCGTAGAATCAAAGTCCATGCTCGTCCTGAGCGAGGAAAAACGTCCGCGGCCGATGACGACATGATCGAGCAAAGGAATGCCCACCAACTGCCCCGCGCGGATCAAGCGGCGCGTGACCTCACGATCCGCTTGGCTCGGATCGGGATCTCCCGACGGATGATTGTGGGCCACGATGATCGCCGCTGCACCCTGTGAAATCGCCTGGCTAAAAACCTCTCGAGGGTGAACCAAGGACGAGGTCAAAGTGCCGATCGAAACGAGCGCTTCCCCCTTCAAGCGATTCTGTACATCGAGCAACAACGCGATAAARACTTCGCGTTGCAAACCRCGCAAGCGCGACTCTAAATGCTCGAACACATCCTTGGCCCGACGAAGATTGGGCGCRGGACTGTGACGCTCCGTTTCCACGCACCGCCCYAAASMAAACGCKGCRTGCACGCGCCGCGCTTCRAGCCTTGTCAAAGATCCAATGCGCTGYAAGTCCGCGCATGTCTTGCGCGCCAACTCGGCCAAGCCATCCCCTTCAAGCAAGCGCCTCGCCTTYTGTCGCGCCGTTGGCCCATGGGYMAGCAARGASACCAACTGCGTTTCCGCSTCYAAACTYMKCTGYAAAGGACCTTGCTTTTTCCATTCGATCCATGTCGTTTCGCTACTGGGTGTATCCACACATATAGACTGCAAACAACCATCCCGGTTTCAGGAAAACTCCCAAATACAGGCCCCGTTTCCAGGAATAACGCTGTTTTGAACTTTATGCCTCTTTTTTGAGTTCACGRCTTMAGGGCGRACACCGAAAGATGTCWRTGGGTCCYTCGGGACCCGAAGCGAAGCTAGGAGAAACCTTGATACCTCTCAACACATCAGCCCTTTCCTGGGGATTTGGACCGCTTAGGCGGTCATGGCGTGCAAGCGCTGTGACTGGGCCTTGCGTTGAGCAGGCATCATGCATCCAGGGTAGGAGTGCCCCGTGATGCGCCCCCGGGAATAAACCCCTGGGACGGCCCTCAATTGGATGGAGGACCGAAATGTGAGCGACCATGCTAACGCGTGGTCGCTCTCTTCTTTTACTCCCCTACCCCATATAGCCCCCCTACCCACGCAAGCCTGCCTCCGTTGCGGGCTAGTCCTTGAGGTAGCCCTTCAGCAATTCGGGAAAACGCGCGTAGGTGCGCTCGAAGCCGCAGGTGTCTTCGATCTCACGCAAACGCTTCAGGAAGACCTCGTGCACATCCACGCACGCATCTTCCTTGCTCTCATCGCAGAAGTAGGTGCGGCAAGCCAGGGGCCGCCCCTTGCGCGCGGTGCACATTCCCTTGACGTGGTAATGACAACGGCCCGGAGCTTCGGGCTCGGGCGCATCGGGGTGACAGTGAACCGCATAGTCTGTTTCCAGCCCACCCGCATAGAGTTCATGATCGGCTTCTTCGAAACGGCAACACAGTCCGCTCATGGCGCAGGCTGGACCGATGGCGTCGATCTCCTTTTGCAAGTCCTCGTACAAGGCCGCCAATTGCTCGAAAGCCTTCTCGCGGTCCTCGGGTTTAGGCTCCACTCGGATGCCAGGGCAAACCTCGCGCGCCCTTTCGAAGCCCTCCCCTTCCTCCAGCACGCTCTTCCAAAAAGGAAAATCGCGGCAATGCGCGGGGCGCTGTTCGTACACAGTGCATTCGTTGTGCCCTTCCAACATGCGGCAGCGATCGGCTTGCAGCCCCGCACCTTCGCGCAAGGCCAAACGCGTTTCTCCGCTGCGCGGGTCGGGCACTTGCCGTACGCACTCCCGAACGAAGGCCTCCAACTCCATACCAGAGGCCAATGCCAAGGGCGCTAGCTCATCGGGTTCGAGCCAAACGTATCCCGCCCCCACCCGACAGCAGCGACCGCTGCGCTGACACTGAAAACGAAAAGGCACCACACCCAAAAGAGAGTCCTGGGAATCTTGCATGGTTCAACGGCGGCGACGGGGAGTGCGCCGAACGGTCTTCTTGATCGTGGCGCGAACGGGAGCGCGACGCGCCTTATCCCCGGTGTAATTCAAACGTCGTTGGCCTTCGATTTGGCCTTCGACCTCGGTGATCAATTCGCCATAGGACTGGAAGCGCACACCCGCGTCCTTGGCCAGCATCTTCTCAATGAAGTACTGCAGTTGCGGTGAGAGGCTGCGGCCCTTGAGTTCCGACGAGCGAAAAACCTGCAAGACGTGCTGACGCAAAACGTCCTCGCCCGGCTTGCTCTCAAAAGGCAAACGCCCCACGGTCATCTGGAGAGCGTCACTCCCAGGCTGTAGATATCGCTGCGCACATCGGCCGCCGCGCCGCCCATGGCCTGCTCGGGCGAGAGGTATTCCGCTGTGCCCACCGCCAAGCCTTCGCGGCACGCCATGTCCGTGGCCGCGCAGAATCCCAAGTCGATCAACTTGGCCTGGCCGCCTTTGGTCAACATGATGTTGCCCGGTTTCACGTCCCGGTGCACGAGCCCCTGGTCGGCCAGGTATTTCAAAGCGCTGGCGACCTGCAGCAATATTTTCCATGCCTGGACCTCGTTCACATCCGCGCCCCGATCCAACCTCTGCTGGAGCGTCTCCCCCTCGATGAACTCCAATTTGGTGAAGACTTGGTCGGAGTACTTGGCCACCCCAAAACCCGCCACAAGCCCGGGGTGCTGTAGCTGGGCCAGTCGCTTGCCCTCCTCAACGAACGCCTTGAGCATCTCCGGATTGCGCAGGCCAGCCTGGTTCAAGATTTTGAGGGCCACCGGCCGCCCATCCACATCGCTCTTGGCCCGGAAGACCTCAGCGCTGCCCCCTTGCCCTAGACGAATCCCCACCTGGAACCCGGGAATACGGGGGTTCTCACCCGCGTGGGTCTCCCTCAGCCAAGCCACCTTAGCCGGCTTCCAGCCCAGGCCTTCCACGAGCATGGCGTCCAGGGGCAAGCCGGACTTCACCCGGGGCACCAGATCCTTGCCCTGGGCCACCCCCAGGTAACCACGATGAACGAGCAACGCCAGGTAGCGCAGCTCGTCTTGCTCGGGGGACTTGCCTTGGGGGGAGGAGGTCATTGGGGGGAGGGCTGACAGCCGGAAAGCTGCCAGGACCGAACAGTGTAGATGGGATAGACCTGAATCGCGACAGAACAAACCGGACCTGCCATCCAAATGCTTCGAAGCGGGCCAGCCCACAGCCCGGGGACCACCGCCAGGAAACCCCTTTCCCGGGGCATTGAGTCACCGGCCAGACCTGACAAATCCGTGCACCGAACTGGGAGAATACCCAAGACCTTGGCTTTCCAGAGCCATTTCCACGGGTGCGATCAAGTTGGCTCTACGCAGGTTCCGATTGAGCGGGCTAGGGGCCTCACTCGGGCCCTTACCGTCCCCCCCCTCCATCCAAGCACTCCCCCTGCTTATCGCCTGTCCGTGGATTCAGCACGTCAACATAGTGTTTTCCGCTATTTCGACCTCGCCGACTCGTTCGTCGAGATCCAAATAGCCGATTCCAAAAGCCTACACCTGCCCGGTAAACCTAGCCTCGACAAGGCTGGCTACCGTCGCTTGGTGATCGGCTCATGCATGCCCGAGTTCCGGGATGATGTACCCATGGCCATCGAGACCCTCTTCCCTGAGGATCCGCTCTTGGTCGAGGACATCCTCTATCAGCTCTGCATCGAGATCAATCCAGGCCTGAGCATCCACGAGGTGCGCCTGGAGACATCCTTCGAGACCAAGGTCCAGGAGCAGGACGAAAGCAAGGAAGCCGCCGACCAGGAAGCCCTGCGCCACAAGCTCAGCCGCTCGATCCCCGGCCTGGAAACCCGCCTGCAAAAAGCCGTGCTCGGCCAACCGGAAGCCACCCGCGCCACCGCCCGCGCCATGGCACGCGCCGCCGTGGGCCTGGCCAGCGACCAACGACCCCTGGCCTCCCTGCTCTTCACCGGCCGCACCGGCACGGGCAAGACCGAACTGGCCCGCGTACTCGCCAAGGAATGCCTGGGCACCGACTCCCTGATCCGCATCGACTGCTCCGAGTTCGCGCTCTCCCACGAGTACTCAAAACTCATCGGCGCGCCCCCCGGCTTCGTGGGCCACGATGAAGGCGGTCAACTGACCGACGCCCTGCGCAAAAACCCGGCCAGCGTCGTGCTCTTCGACGAGGTCGAAAAGGCGCACCCCAAGCTGCACAACCTGATGCTGCAGATCCTCGAAGAAGGCTCCCTCACCGACGGCAAAGGCCGCCGCGTCTCCTTCGAAAACGCCGTGGTCATCCTGACCTCCAACGTGGGCGCCGACGAGGTACGCCGCTCTTCCCGCGCCCTAGGTTTTGGCACCAAAAAAGGCGTCGAACACAACGCCATGCGCGAGATCACCGAAGAAGCCCTCTGCAATACCTTCAGCCCCGAGTTCCTAGGCCGCCTCGACGAAACCATCCTCTTCGCCGACCTGGACCTGCCCATCGTGCAGTCCATCGCCTCCGGTCAACTCGCCGACCTAAAAACCCTAGCAGCCAAGCGCGGCATCACGCTCTCATTCACCCCCGCCGTCGCCCGCCTCGTAGGCTCCCGCGCCTACAACCCCGCCACCGGCGCCCGCGAAGTCCGCCGCATCATCCGCCGCGAAGTAGAACCCTTCCTGGTAGAAGAACTCTGCCGCACCCAAAACACGCCCAACCCCAGCCTGCGCCTGGGCGTCAAAAACGGCCAACTGCGGCTGTTGTAACCGCTATACGGTGATCTGTCGCGAGTGGGTGACAGGGCACCTGACGCCGTATTGCCAAAATCTATTTTTCAAGAAGGTGAGGGAGTAGAGCGCTGGATTGCGCTTTGGGGAGCGGGGAAGTTGTGGCCTAGTCCCTCCAGGCCTCCCCTAAGCCATCGCTCCTTACGTGCTCGCCATGAACAATCTCCGCCCCGATCGGGGTTCCAAGATGCTTGGAATCCTCAGTGTTGCCGCCATTCTCTCCACGACAGTTTTTGCTCAGTTTCCGGAGGCTCCCGTCGGCACGGCGGCTCCGAGTAGCCCCACGCCCAGCCTGGTATTCAAGGCCACATCGGCCACGGAATCATGGTTTTCGCCGATCGATGGGGCCCGTGCTCCCCGAGTGACCCACGCGGAAAGGCCCGCCCCTCGGCCCCAATCGAACACGGATGCCCTTCCCGACGAAGCCGAAGCGGCCATCATTCAAGTGGATTTCAACCGGCTGCTGAAAGGCCGTATGCACTACGACACCGTGGGGTCCGTGCAATGGGCTAGCGGAGCGGATTACAAAGCCAGTGCAGGGCCTGACGGGTTCACCTTCATGCCTTTTCTCGGAAGCGACGCTCCCAAGACCTACGGGTTTGGCTTGCGACTGCACGCCTCGACCTTGGGCGGAGAATCACTCGCGCTGAGTGAAACGGCAATCGTTCAAAGAAGTGGTGATCGCATCGAACTGGACCGTGGCCCCATCATGGTTCGCTATGACCTGTCCCCTACCGAAGTGGAGCAGAGCTTCGCTTTGAATGTGGCCGCAATCGACGCCGAATGGGCGCTCGACATCGAGGTACAAAGTGAACTTCCCTTGCAACAAGCAGACAATGGTTACTTCTTCGCAGGCGAGTTTGGCGGAGTCCATTACAGCCATGCTGTCGTGATTGATGGCGCTGGCAAGCGCATGGAGCTCAAAGTCATAGCCCAACAAGACCGCCTACGCATCGTCGTACCCGCTGCTTTCATGGCCGCTAGCGTGGCGCCTGTCATCATCGATCCCATCATCACGACCTACCCGTTGCATGGGGGTTACTCGCGCAATCTCCAGCACCCGGATGTGGCCTATGACCTGGGAACCAACAACTTTGCCTACGTGCATCACAGCGAGTTTTCGGCCACGGACTTCGATGTCTGGATCGAGACCTACGACGCTTCCAGCGGAGTTTTTGTAGGGCTGTTTACCATCGACATCACYTCGAYGARTGTGCGCCARCCYGCYATCGCCAGCGACAACACWTCCRACCAATACCTGGTGGCTTCTCGAAGGTTGAAYKCCAGTGGCCGCTGGGAAATCACCGGRCGAACYGTGGACGCGRCAGACACWTCGCGGCGCAGCGCGACTTTCCTGATCGGCAACACCAGCGGATCTGCCGGGGACGCCTCGGGTTGGGAGAACCTGCGCCTGGACGTGGGCGGAAAGTCCCAGGGCTCCCCCTTGTTCAAGGTGGTATGGGATCGCCAATTTTACAGCACGCCCGACTTCACCAACATCCGCTCCGCCACAGTTGTGCCCACGGTCCCCTTCGTCGTGGCTGGTCAGCCGACCGTCGGCGCGGTTGAATTCCTCACAACATCGAGTCTGAACCGTGACAGTCACGTCAAAATTTCGAAGTCCTCGGGCACCGCAATCGTGTCCGAGTGGCGCATCGCATACATCCACGAGATCATCGCAACCGGCGTCAAAACCCTTCACACGGCCCTGTACGCGGACAACAACACCCAAACCCTCGCACCCTCCCAGTGGCTAGCCCTGAACCTCGGTTGGGACGTCATCGACCTGGACATCAGCGAGGGATTGAAAGCCGTTCAAGGACCCTTTTCATCCAGCCCGGTTTACATGGCCGCCCTGTACTTGGAAGGACCGAACGACGGAGACATTTGGATCTACGGCTTGCAGGACGCCTCCAGGTTCGGGCAGGCTCATTTGACCTTCCTGGAGCATCAGGATTTCGCACTGCGGTGCCGCTTCCCCTCCATCGCCTCGAGTGGCTCCCGCTTCAGCGTGGCGTACACCGAATACAACCCGGCCGATGGGCAGTACACCTGTTACTCGAGTTCGGTAGATGTGACCCACACCTACAACTTTGCGGTCGCAGATCGCCGGACGGTCGTCGCCCAGCTCGGAACTGCTTTTGACTTCCTGCCCCCGGGCTCCGCATCCAGGTTCTCTGGAGGCAACTACGGTTCCCGCTATGTCGCCACCGCGACCAGCGTGAGGAGCGCAGGCTTCTGGACCCAACAAGCCATGGTCAATTTCCCGAACGAGCCCCAAGCCGCTGGCAATCAATATTGCCACGGTACCCCCAATTCAAGCGGCGATTACGGCTTCCTGCACATGCTTGGCCTGCCGGACGCGACGAACATCCTCGTCCTGCGCGCTTCCAACATGCCCCAAAATCAATTCGGCTACTTCCTCGTGGGCCACGGAGGCTTTGGGACCGGAGCTCCCGTAGGAAGCGCAGGAGTCATTTGCCTCTTGGGTGGAGTCATTGGGCGCTACAACCAACCCGGTGAAATCCGGCACACCGGAAGCACTGGCGACTTCTCCCTAAACATCAATCCTGCAGCCATTCGCTCCAACACCGGAAACGTGATCGGCATGTCCGGTCAGACCTACAACTTCCAAGCCTGGCACCGGGAAGGCGGGGGCAGCAGCAACTTCACCAACGCCGTGTCTGTCACCTTTGACTGRTTCCTTGACCTCGAAGCAAGTGCGCCCCGGAGCGTCGAACGTTGCATTCTGCAACGTTCGGCGCTCCGGGGCGCACTTGCTCACCGGGCTCGGCCCCGGGGCTCTTAAGTTTTATTGAGCTTTGATATCGAGTTGGGCAATCAGGTCTTTGATGGGTTTCAGTTGCATTTCCTTGCAACTGATCACGAGTGCATTGAGGCGCGGGTCCGTTGTCATTTTCAAACCCTGGTGAATGTCCTTTTTGGAAATCATCATTGCGTGGACCAAGCTAGAAAGGTCACTTGCTTTGGCATGTTTGAGTATGAAGACTTCGGTGACTTGGGCGTGCAGTGTCTGCAGCCGAGCGCGCTCCTCAGCCTGAATGGTGTCGGAGAGGCGCAGCATGCTGGCTAGATTGAAGACCCATTCACCCGGTCCGCTGAGGATCATGGAGTTGCCGCTGCCGGCGGGGATCATCTGCTGGAGGTTGGGATTGCGGATCAACTGGCGCGCTGTATTGCTGAGCGAACGCACGTCTGTGCTGGGCAAAGAAACAACGGTTGTGATAGCGATCGCGGGATGGTGGGCGTAGTGGAACAAATGGATCTCGGGCACTAGGAGAGAACCTGGCGCGGGGTGCATGCCGCTGCCCCTTCGACCGAGGATGCGCAGGGTCGTCGATTCCCCAACCTTGTCCAACGTGAGCATGCGCCCGCTCTGCAAAAGCAAGGATTCGATCATGAACGGGGCTTCGGCAGGAACGATCGAAGTGCGGCCCAGGACTTTGACCGGGGTGCCCTGTAAACTCGACACCTCATCTCCGGGAATGATGCATGCAAGGCCCGTTCCCCTGGCATACATGTCTAAAAGGGCGAAAAGAGAAATGGGCTGGCCATCAACGACCAGCGGCAAATCCGCCTTAGGTGCAGGCATCAATCCGTCAGGACCCCCGCTAGCAAATGCCACCCGCTCCAGGTGCGTGCGCAGAATGTCGATGGTTCCGCCTCCCCCTTGAGCGAGCAAAACCTGCCCCTCCAACCGCAACTTGACCTCGGACCCCATTTGCCCCTGGAGCAGGGTCAGGATCGACTTGGCATCTAAACTGCCGAGGGATATGCGCGTCCAACCTGCGTCGGATTGCTCGACCGGAGCCGGGGTCGCCACTCCCTCTTTCTGGGCCGGACTGGGTAAGGCGAAAACGGCTGCAACGACGAGCGATGTAATAATCATTGGGTTGGGCTTTGAAGTAAGCGGAAAGGCCATTCGCTGGCCGATGAGCCCAAAGTACGACCCCGCTCCAAGGAACTTTCGAGAAAGCCACAATTGAAAACCGACATACGGTGTCTGACTCCATGTCGCCCCCCACTCGCCCAGAATCTCGAGGTCACGCAGCCCGCTGAATCATGGTTTACTCCGATCGATTGGGCCCGCGCCCCCCAGGTTTCTAACGCGAAGAGGCCCACCCGGCGGCCTCAACCGAACACGGAGGCCATTCCCGACGAAGCCGAAGCGGTCAGGGCAATTTCGAAAGATCCGGGTGTTGGCCCAGGAGGGTCTTGAAGTATGTGGCGATCACGATGCCGGTGGCTACAAGCAGAGCGCCGGTCCCCCGGGCGAGCCAGTCGTTGGCGAAGAGGATGGCTAGGGCTCCGAGGGTGAGCGTTGCCAAGTGCAGCCAAAAGCCTGCGGCCATGAGCCTGTCCGGGATCAGTCTGCGCATGGCGGGGACTGGGATGCGGCCCACATACGGGGAAAAACGGTGGAACCAAACCAAGAAGGGGCCGATGCGGGTCAGCATGCCGTGCATGACCAGACCGGCCCAACCGAGGATCGCGAACCAGCCGAAGAGCAGATCGAAGCGGGCTCCCCAGGTCGGGTGGCTGACCCATAGGGCTGCGGCACCGCTGAAGGCCGTGATCGGTGCCAAGTACATGGCAATTCGCCAAAACCGCAATGACGGGTCGGAGCGTTTCCTGCGACGCTTGCGAATGGCGCTTGTGACCAGGAACGGGTGCCAAAGCCAAATGGCGCAAGCAGCGGGCAAGGCGGCGAAGGCGGCCAGGTTGGAGGCTTGATCGGGCTCCAATAACAAGGTGCACAGGACAGCGGCCACACTGAAGGCCACGCAGCCAAACACGGTCCATGCCTGACGCTTCGGAAACTCTGGCGTCATGTAGAACATGGGAAGCACCTGCCAGCCGACCGC
Source organism: Planctomycetota bacterium (assembly GCA_016764635.1). Classification (GTDB taxonomy): domain Bacteria; phylum Planctomycetota; class UBA1135; order UBA1135; genus NORP259. Next base: position 1,569 of record JAESRM010000246.1, on the reverse strand, counting down.
GCTGATCAAGCCTCCCACCCAGCCCAAAATGGCGATCGAAAAGTGCACTTGAATGAACAGGCTACGATCGCCAGGGAATGGGCCCGCGCTCCATCCACGTGACATGAGGAAGCCGAGCACCATCACGATCACCAGGCATAACAAAGCCAAGCGCATGCCCGCCACGGTGGGCCCCGGGGTGCGGCTGCGCAACAGGGCCAGCCCTGCGGTGACTGCAAAAATAGTGACCGCCAAGACGATGCAACCAAAGGCCGCGGCGGCCCATCCCGGCTGCATGGAGAACATGGACCAATAGGTCAATAGCAGCAATCCAAGCACCATCAGGGCATGCACCCCATGGGCCAATCGAATGGCTGGCACGCGGGCCACGGCCACCACAGGGATCATCTGGTACAGGGCGCCCAGCATGACCAGACCCAGGAATCCCAGGGTGCCCATGTGCGCCAATCCCAAGGTCGCAGGGACCCAAGGACTTATGAACAACTCTCCCCCACGCCACACAAGCGCCAAACCGGCGAGGATCAGAAAGATCGGCGCGCTGGCAAAAAAGGACATGGGAATCGCGAGCGGAGGAGCCTGGTCCAGGCTCAGTTCTTCCATTCCGGGGCTTTGACTCATGGTGTTTTCCTTTGCACGTGCAGCATGGCTTGACCGGCAACCGTCTCCACGCAGGTCCACAGAAATCCGCGTTCTTCCAGCCTAGGAAACAGAAGGCGCGGGGCGCGCGGTAGGTGTGCGAGAAACGCCTCCCCATGCCCTAACTTATCGACGCCAAGCAGGACTTCCTCGAGCGGCTCCGGCGTGGGCAGGTCGCGTAGATCCATGATGCTGGGCGCGCCCTGGCTGGAGATCAGCAGGGTGAAAGGCCCGGGGTCTTCGCCCATGCACTGCACCCGCAGCCCACGCTTGCCGAGCACCGCGATCAAAGGGTCGGGCCGAAAGGGCACCACCAAGACGAGCAGGCCCTGGGAACTGAGTTCATCCAAGGCAGCGTGCACCGCTTCGAAGGGATCCTGGCCCGCCTTGAGCAACGGGCGCGCATCCAAAAGCAACAAGTGGCTCTTGGTTTTCGAATCCTCGGGCACCCGTTCGCTCTGGGCCGGCTGCCCCGCGCTCAATGCAGCCCACCAAAAATCGACCAGGCCCTCGGCGCTACTCAAGCCCCCGGGCAACTGCCCACCCAAGTGCCAGCGCAGGGCTTCGCCTTGCAACAGGCCCACAAACATCTCAGCCGCGCGAACGGCGTCGAGCTGCGCAGGCAAGCCACCCCGYTYGATTTCSCCAACCACCAACCCGCCCACCAAACGCATCTGACGCTCCACGATCTGCCGCAAGGACCCGCGCAACTCCGAGGGCTGCTCCCCCATGGAAGCCGCGTCGTAGAACAACATGCGCGGCGCGCCCGGGTGCTCGGCGATGAATTCAAGGAAGGCCGCCAGCAGCTGGGTTAAGGTCTGCCGGGCATCCAAGCACAAAGAGAGGCTTTTCTGGGTGAGGGCAACTTTCCAGCCATCGTTTCGATAACGAATCGACAGCGCGACCCCGAAATACGAATCACAGCAATACCGC
>JAESRM010000128.1 GCA_016764635.1 Planctomycetota bacterium | reverse complement strand
ATCATCCCCGGCGCCGGCGGCACCCAACGCCTCCCGCGCCTGATAGGCAAGAGCCGCGCCAAGGACCTGATCCTCACCGCCCGCCGCCTACAAGCCCCCGAAGCCGAAGCCATGGGCCTCGTCAACCGCGTAGCCACCCGCGCCAACTTAATGCAAAGCGCCAACGAACTCGCCGCCCAAATCGCCGGCAACGGCCCCATCGCCGTACGCGCCGCCAAGCAAGCCATCGACCAAGGCTTAGAATTCTCCCAAAAGAAAGGCCTAGAAATCGAAGCCGCCTGCTACGCCCTAACCATCCCCACCCAAGACCGCCTAGAAGCCCTCGCCGCCTTCGCCGAAAAACGCAAGCCCGTGTTCCAAGGCAAGTGATCTCCCATACCGAGTCGCACACATAATCTCCCATCTACTCCGAAAAAGTACCGACAACTATTCGCGCACAGGCTGGCTTCGAGGCCCGAAACTCCGTTCGATGGCAGGGCTGACGATCCGGGCTACACGCTCGGCATATTCCCCATGGCTAAGTAAAATTCGCCCGTGGGCTTCCACAAACCTTCGTGCTTTGGATTCACAAAAACCGGACCAGCTGACGACCTCCTTCCAGGACAATCCACAAAGACCACGAAGGAGCCCCAGCCAAGCCAAATCTGTACCGCTCCAAGTGCGCTCGCCGTCCTTAACCAGCCAGTCTCCACATCGGGCCCCGTGAAGCTCTAGCGCGTCCCTCAAAGCAATAGGCGAACAAACGGGAAGCCCCGGGCGATGGCCATCGGCTAGGAGTGCCTTGCGCCTCATCCAACGCTGGATACTGACTGGGGCCGTTCCCACCAGATCCTCTAGGGGGTCCTCCTGGGCCGTAGACGAAAGCCGGGCTTCGATGAGCAACTCAAGGCACTCAAGATCGTCCCCTTCGGTGACACCAAAAACAGACATATAGTTGTTTGCCGAGAACGGCCCTTCCCGACCGGAAGCACGCACCTCGCCCTCAACCCACTCTCTAGAAAGCCAGCGGGGCCCACGTCCTCTTGTGAACAGAAAAGCGCTTCCAAGCTCATACTCAAAGCTGTGCTTCACCATGCTGGCCTTTACAGGGTTCGCATCGATGTAGCGGATCAACGTATGTCGATACTGGTCGGAATACACGGGCTTGGAAAAGAACCGCCCCCGAATGAGGGAGCCATCACGCTGCCGCTTGCGGTTGAAGTACCTGGAGTAATCATTCTGGGCCCGCCGCATAGCCTCGGACATTTCCCCGTTAGGACTCCGAACCAATAAATGGAAATGGGTGGTCATCAGACAAAAGGCATGCACCTCAATGCGCCCCGCCCGGACTTGCTTGGCCAGTCGCGACAAAAAGTAACGACCATCGCTGCGAGTCTCAAAGAGCACCCGCTTGGCGATCCCTCGGTTCGTCACATGGTGCCAAGTTCCTGGGAAATCAAATCTCGGTTTACGTGCCATGACCCTAAGACTTGTCCTAGGCCGGAAGGTTGCAAGTTGTCGGTACTTTTTCGGAGTCGATGGGGGATTATGTGTGCGACTCTGTATCAGGGTGCCGGGGGTCGGATGAAATTTCTCGTTATTCAGGTAATCTAACGGGCACAACACCGTTTCTACCTTGATGGSACTACGACAAAGAGGGGATGGTGGGGTTCAAGGGAGGCTTGTATTCGAAGGGGATCGAATTGGGGTCATCCGGCTGTTTTGCTTTATCGCTTGCGCCTTTCTGGTCTCTCCGCTCAGTGCTCAAAGCACGCTGCATGTCGACGCGAGTGCGGGGCCTGGGGGCGATGGATTGACTTGGGGGACTGCACTTTTGGATTTGCAGGATGCCTTGGATTTGGCGGCTTTGGGTGGACAGCCGCAGGTCATTCACTTGGCGGAGGGCACGTATCGTCCGGACAGGGGTAGCTTGAATCCAAATGTGTCTTTTGAGTTGTCCGAAGGCGTGGTTTTGTTGGGAGGGTTCYCTGCGGGTGGGGGCGGTTTGCTGGATCGGGATCCTGAGCTTCATGCGAGTGTGCTCTCTGGAGACTTGTTTGGGAATGACGGCCCGCCTGGAGCATTCGGAAGGATTCCAGGCACTTCGGAGAACAGTGCCCATGTGCTGCTGCTCACCAACCTATCGGCTGCAACACTCTTGGATGGGGTCGTGATTCGGGGGGGCTGGGCCCGTTTGCCAATGATTGATGTGGGCGGTGGTGCGCTGGTGGACGGGGGTAGCCCGCGCTTTGAGGACTGCAGTTTCGAGTGGAATAGTTCGGAACGAGGTGGCGGCGGTCTGGCATTGCTGAACAGCAGTGCGGTGATTCGAAACTGCCGATTTCGATCGAATTATGCGAACGACTATGGTGGTGGGGTTTGGGTGAGCGGAGTTGAGATCACTAGCTTTCTAGGCTGCGAGTTCGACAACAATGCGGGAGGGTCGGGGGCGGGAATGGCTGTCACGCCTTTGAATAACTCAAGCACTGTGGGTTCAACGACACTCATCTTGGACTGTCAATTTTTGAACAACCGTGGTGAAAGTGGATCGACATCTGGAGGTGGCTTGTTCCTGCGCAATAGCCAGGCTGAGGTACGGCGTTGTGAGTTCAGGAATAACTTTTCGAATGGGGGAGGCGGCACTTACGTGAAGGATGGTCAAGCCGACTTTGAGGAGTGCCTTTTTGTTGGGAACCGGATTGCGGGCGATGGCGGCGGCGCGCTGGTGGTTGATAGTCTGGGGGGAGCGGTGGTCGGGATCACTCGATTCACATCCTGTTCACTGATGGGCAATCAAGGCGTGGGTATTGTTGTGGATTGCTCGGTTGAGTTTGTCAATTGCACGATAGCTCACAACGTGCTTACCGGCCCTGGTTTCTTGGACCAGTGGCCGGCGTTTGCGGTCCAGGGAAGCACGGTCGTACTGTCCAATACGATTGTTTGGGGGCACTTCGCCTTGGGCAGTTTCGGCGACGAAAGGGACCACTTCTTATTTCTGAACGGCACCGGAAACTATCTGTTTCAAAGCTGCATCGTGGAGGGTTGGGGCGGGGTTCTAGCTGGGACGGCCATCGGGTCCGACCCGGGATTTGCGGATGCCTTAGGTCCTGACGGGGATCCCTTGCTGGTTCTTGACAACAACTATCGCTTGCTGGACTCTTCCCCTGCGRTGGATGCGGGGCAGGTTGGCTTTTTGCCCTTCGGTTCTATCGCTGACGTGSAGGGGCWGGCACGTGTTAGMGATGGCGACTCAGACGGCRTYGAATGGCTCGAYATCGGTGCYTATGAACTYGCGATGCCGGGCRCYTTKGGAGGCKCCTACTGCGGYCCSKMGCCGCGCAATAGCAGYGGTTTGAGCGGGACCCTRTTTGCTCTTGGCTCCAATCTTGCAAGCGTCAATCAGACCGTATTGTCTGCCGAGTTCCTGCCCCCCAATCAATTCGGTTACTTCCTCAATTCCATGGGGCAGGGTCTCATCGTGAAACCAGCTGGCTCCATTGGGGATCTCTGTCTAGGCGGCGGGCAAGCCATTGGACGACACAACCGCTCTTTTGAAATCAGGAACACCGGGGCCCAGGGGCGCTTCTCACTCAACCTGGACCTACAGGCTTTGCCCAGCCCCTTTGGACCGGTCGGGGTGGGTGCTGGCCAGACCTGGAACTTTCAAGCATGGCACCGGGACGTGAATGCCGCAGGTCAATCAACCTCGAACTTTACTGAGGCCGTATCAATCGAATTTCAGTGACTTACAGGTGGCTGCTCGTTTGCGGAATCAGTCCGCGTATTGGCCTTTTGAGGCGAGGGCTTGGCGSRYSWGRRYTWGKTKRYRTTTGCAGTGCCAGGCGTAGAGGCCGATGTTTTCGTCTAGGGCCATTTCGCGATCGCTTTCGGGGTGGATGAAGGTGCGTTCGAGTTGTTTGGGGCCTAGGGATTTTAGGAGGAGGGTCCAACGGGCGTGTACGCCGCTTAGGGTGGCTAGGGAACCTGAGATGTCGTCGCTTAAGGAGTCGGGGAGTTCGGCCCAGCGGTCTTCGAAGTAGGGGCGGATGGTGGGCTTTTTTTCGGTGAGTGTCAGCTTGAAGCGCATGAATGAATTCATGTGGCTGTCGGCGCAGTGGTGCACTACCTGCTTGATCGACCAGCCGCCGGGGCGGTAGGGCCAGTTGAGCTGGGGGGCGTCCAAGCCTTCGACCTCGTGCATGACCAGGTTGGGGAAGCGCGCGATGGCTTGGATCCAGGCCTGCACGTGTTGGGGTTCGATTTTGATCGGTCGCTGGTGGGGGCCGATCGGGAAGCGCAGGGGCTCAAATTCCATTCAGATTCACAGGGCAGGCGGTGGGGCAGGTCGGTCTGAGATGCGAGTTATTCAGGCCGGGGTGAGCATTGGGGCTCGCGCGATATTGTAGTCGCGCCCAGGGACGGGGGCAGGGGAATGCCCAGGCTTTCCGGGAAAAAAGAATGGGGGCTCAGTCCAGGCCGCCGTTGCTCTCGTACCACTCCTCGTTGGTGCGCGCGATGTGGTCGACCTCGTCGGCGGTGTGGTGGGGCTATACGTACCCAGCGTGCGAGCACAGCTATCTCGCCCTTAAGGCGAGGATCGACACCTCCAGAAATCGAAGCTGGAAGACCACTACGAGCGCCGTCGCCCCTTGACGAAGCTCCCGCCTTGTCCATCCTCTGGAGGGATTGCCCGAAGCCGAGCGCGCATGGACTGCACTTGCTCGTGATCCGGAAACCGGTTGAAGAACGCGCCGATGGCATCCGCCTGCTTGAGGCTGAATACGCCCTGCTCGATCAAGACCAGGCGCGCTTCGGTGAGCTCGTGCTCGAGCTGCTCCGAGAGCACTTCCAAGCCAACGAGCTCTTCATAACGCAAGCGCAGCTGCTGCAAGGTCCGCATGGACGACCGGCACTCCGCGCAGCGCACGCACTCGGCGTCCATGGGGAAGTGCAGCTGCTCGTACCAGTACATCTGCTCCATGGCGAAGAACAGAAAGTGCTGCTCACAATCGATGCAGATCCGCTCCAAGTCGAAGTAGTGGGTTACAGGAAATAGTGCAGTCACTTGGGCCTTAGGATTCGCAGAAATCGCTGTGTTCGGAATGGTCTTAGACGTCCGCGACCACGGGTAGTCCTTGGCCCGGTCGTTGTGCCAGTGCAAGTAAACTCCGGCGTCGTTCTTCCCCGGGTTGAGTCCGGTGACGCGCGGCTCGTAGCCGAAGCGTGGGTGATCTTTGTACTTCATCGTTGTGTGCGCCCTTCGCGCCACCCATGGTTAGCAGGACCTACACCACGCAGTCCATGGCCGCGCACGGATAGGCTCCATCGATGAGGTCAGTCAATAGTTCCGCCACACGCCCAGGCGCAAAGACCTCCCGGGAAGAGCGCAGCTCATCCAGGGATCACCAACGGTGGCTCGAGATGTAGCCGTCCTGCTGCACGGGCGCTATGACTTTCGAGTCGATGTGCGCCACGGAAAATTGCTCGTATTGGAATGCCGGCTTCCCAGCCCATTGGTGCACGTGGTGTTGGAACCAAACCCACGGACCAATCGCCAAGCTGCAGCCCGCCTCTTCAAGCAGCTCGCGCTTTGCGACCCCCAGCACGACTCGCGATGCTGAAGCCCGCCGCCGGGCATGACCCAGGAAACCTGCCCGGACTTCGGCTCCTGCGCACGCAGATACAGAACCGATCAGTTCGGCCCAATCAAGATGATCCGCGACGCCAGTCTCGCCCCCATGACCCGTGAGAATCGTACGGGCCGTTAGCTCGACTTCAGCTCGGCGAGTTTGTCGTTGTAGGCTCGACCGATTTGGTTGCGGTCGAGTAGGGCGAGGACTTTGTGGGGGGTGTCGATGTCGACCACCGAGAGGGCGCTGACTTGCTTGCGGGTCATCAGGGGCTGCACGTCGTGTAGGCTGTCGCCGAGTTATACGGTGGCGACTTGTTCGGTCATGAAGTCGCCTACGAGGCCATGTCGGTGTTGGCTTCTTCTAGGAATATACGGCCCAGGTTGGTGAGCGAGAAAATGCCGACGAGTCCCACGTCGTCGATGACAGGGAAATGGGTCTCGTGGGACTCGGGTGGATAGACATTCCAAAGGGTAGCGATGAGAGGCCCATTTCGGGCCACCGGGTGGTTGGGCCTAGATGCAGCCTCTGGGAGGATTCACTGCAAAGATTTCGACGCGTTTCACGGATGGTGGTCTTCGTGGGCCGGTGTTGATGCCGAGGATAATTGTCCATGCGACTCGGTAAATGTATAGTCTACCTGTCGGAGTCGCGGGGTGAATTCGTTGCCACCGCCCGACGAAGCCAGGCCACACATTGCGATGGATCCCATTCAACATGTGCCTCAAGGAAAGAAGATCACGATGCATCGCATTTATTCCATAGTCGGGTTCCATGTCGCGTTGGTGTTATTGGCTAGTTTTCTAACGCACGCCGCAACTGCACAAACCCACCAAAGCGAACCGAGTTCGGTTGTTCGCTTCGCGTTTGATGGCAGCACCGAAGACGCAACCGGGTCGACCAAGGGGGCGTTCGATGGGGAAGTCTCGTTCTCGAAGGGTCTTGAGGGTCAAGCAATGAGGCTGAAGACTCGGCTGGATTACGAACTCGACAAGCCGCTCCTCGACGGAAAAAGTGACTTCTCTATACAGTTTTGGGTGAGGACGACGGCCGATTCAACCAAGCGAATGGTGCTCTTGTCGAAAAAGGACTTCACTAACAACACGCTCTACGCACAGAGGCGCCCGGGGTGGGTGTTTTATATGTCCCACGGGACGTGGGCGTGGAACATGGGGTCGGGCAGCCGCAGAATTACATACGAGCGTGACAATGGCAGGATCATGCGTCTGAACGACGGGAGATGGCACCAGTTGACGATGACCTACGATGGGGCTCAATCCAACGTGCGTCTGTACTTCGATGGAAGGGAGCGTGCCATGTACAACTTGGCCGATGCCAATGGATTCGATTTTGCAAACGCCAGCCCGTTGGCCGTTGGCTGGAAGAAAGAAAAGTATGAACGTCACGAGGGGTTCGGACATACGGTCGAAGGCGGCGCCGGAAACCTCCAGGAGTTGGTCGACGCCTTCAATGATTTGGGCATCGAACCCGTTCAGTCGGATGAATTCACCGACCTGATTGTCGACCCTACGGGGCTCTTCAACCAAAGGGTGCAAAAGCAGGTGGATCTACTAGACGCCGATGGGGCTACAGCGCTTCTCGAGGCCATGGCATTGGCCGATTTGGGGCCCTTGAAGAAAGCCGAGAGCGTGCTGATGAGGAGCCCCTACACTGTACATCAGAACCGCCAATTCACCGACATAGCCCCCGTAACAAAGCTCTATGCTTTGGAAAATGGGCGAGTCATTATCCGCGACAGTGGGGCCAAGGCCATTGCAGCTCGGGAAAGACTCGATCAGCCCGACTTCGAAATCGACAATTTGGCAATTTGGAATCGAGTCCTATCGCGCGACGAGGTTGGAGCTTCATATGCGCGCCACTTCGAAGCTGTAGTCCGCGAACCGCAGGAGAGTATCCCGGAGATCACCGCCGCGGCATGGAACATCGAGCACGGCGGCCTGCACTTCACCATGGCAGAACATGGGTGGGATTCGCGGTTGACGATCGCCGAGATGATCCGCAGCCAAGGCATCGATGTGGTCATGATGCAGGAGACGTATTCCTCCGGTGACTTCATAGCAGCGGAGCTGGGTTACTACTTTGCGGAGGGCGTCGATTGGGACTACATCAATCAGGGTGCCAACATCTCGGTCCTCAGCCGCTACCCGATCGAAGAGCTGCATGTGCCGGCGAGCGCACCGTTCAGCAACCTCGCGGTCAAAGTCAAACTGAGCAAGACCCAAGACATGCATGTGATGTCGAACTGGTACGGCATGAACAAGTTTCCTGCCGTGATGAAATTCCATGGGGCCCGATTCGACGCTTCCGACGTGACTCCAACCCTATTCGCAGGGGACTTTAATGCGATCCCACACACCGATGGGGGAGACAGCCCCGCTTCCCGCCAGCTCTTGGAATCTGGTTTCGTCGATGCCTATCGCAGCCTCCACAAGATTGTGAAGGACTTTCCCGGAGCCACACACGCAGACGGTCAACGCATTGATCAGCTCTACTACAAGGGCGCTGGGTTGACGAACACCTCAACGAAGATCATCTCAAGCTGGCCGACAGGCTTCCCCTCCGACCACTACCTGCTGGTCTCGTCATTTGATCTGAAAACGGGTCAGGAAGAAGCCCGCAAGTGATCGCAGCGGAATGAATTTTCAACGCGCTTCGGTACGCCCGACGGGATTCGATCCTGTGACCTTTCGCTTCGGAGGCGGAATGGGGTGATCAGGCGCTCGGAGGTATTGACGAGAAAAAGGGCCAATGGAAGCTGCAGAGGAGTGCTTGGTACCAGTTATGGCGCCGGGATAGGAGCGAGCGACCGTGCGCGTTTCAGGCCTCATAGGGGGCCTCCTGCCTCCGGTTATGGCTCTCTGAGGCCGTACGGATTCAGGCCAGGACAACTTCTAAGGGCAGTGGTGGTGCGTCTGAGATGGCAGAGCCGTGTTCTGGGTATTGAGGTCACCTGCGGGAAAGCCTGTAAATACAACTCAGATACTCCACAAGCGTTCCGACAAAGAGAAACAGGACCTGCGAGGCGGTGCTCCCACGCAACCAACCCATGCCGAACAGTACTCAACAACAGAAGCACAGCCCTAGCCCTTGGCTGCTGGGTTTCGCTGTCCTGGCTCTCGTGATCTTGGTTCCGCGGCTTCCTGTGCTATCCAATAAGACGCTACACGCCTCATCCCTTCCGGCTGTAGAGACCCCATACTTGCTTGTGACTTTCGGGTTTGCAGGTTGTGGAACGATTTGTCCAGGCCAGCTTGCACGGCTACAAGAAGTTGTCGACGCGGCCAATAACGTGGACCCTATAGTTTCAGCAGCGTTCGTGAACATGAACGCTAGCGGGACTGCCGCCGTCACTGAGTACGTGCAAGCCCTCTCCACGGGTGTGATCGCGGTCAGCCCGTCACGGGGTGACTTGCAAGAACTGCTGAACGAATTCGGCGTCCAGTATTATGGGGACACTGAATCAAACGGTCCCATCGAACACCGGGGAGACGTTTTCCTCTTATCTCGTGCCGGCGAAGATTGGAACTTGATCCAGTCCTTTCCCGGTGACTCCCTCAACATCAAGCAGGCGATCGCTGCTTTGGATACTCCTCCCTCCTCTGAGTTTTAGACCATGAAGTTCCTCTCACCTGCCTACGATCCCGAGGTCAGTTCTCAAACCAAGGAAGCCCTTCGAAAGGATTTCATCGCCTCCGACAAGCTGATGATGACCTTGATGGTTTTTCATTGGGTACTAGCCACCACACTTTCGGCATACCAGTTTGGCACGTACGGTCTCGGTTTCGTTGGAGGCGGCCTGATTACAGCGGTCGCATACTTGGCCAATGCACAGTACAAAGGAACAACCGCCGGTAGAGTGACCATGGGGGTCTGCCTGGGACTCTTCTCGGGCCTGTTCATCACTCAGAACTTTGGAATGGTCGAGGCGCACTTCCACGTCTTCATTCTGATCACATTCCTTTTGCGCTACCGGGACTTGACTCCCCTGTACGCGGCGACGCTCGTGATCGTCGCTCATCACAGTTTAGGAACCTGGTGTCAGTGGACCGGCGCCAGTGTAAACGGTTTCGAAATCGTCGCATTCAACTGGGGGACCCAGAGCTTAGCCCCGCTGCTCATCCACAGCTTCCTCGCGGTGTGCTCCGTGGCTGTGGGAACCATCCTTGTTCGCAACAGTTCAGAGCAATTCCGCGACGCGTTTGAAGCTTCGCAAGAGCTGCAGATCGCCATGGATAAAAACGAAACTAGCATGCAGCAGTTTCAAGAGTCCACGCGCCAGAGCGAGCGAATCGCCGAGCATCTGCGCCACGCGTCGGAACAAATTCAGAGCATCCTCTTGAACGAAAGCGACCGCATAGAAGGATCCTATTCATTGCACCAACTTGCGTCCTCCGTTCAATCGCTCAACACACAGACTATCGAAAACTCCGACAGGGCTAAGCATGCCCAGCAGGAGGCTCAAGAGTTCCGCCAGATTGCTTTGAATGGAAGTGCTTCCATGGACAGTCTCAAGGAGGCAATGTCTGGCATCCTAGCAGCAACCGAGGACGTTCAAGGTGTGGCCAAAACGATTGAAGGCATTGCATTCCAAACCAACCTGCTCGCGCTCAACGCGGCCGTAGAAGCCGCCCGCGCTGGTGAAGCAGGCAAAGGTTTTGCGGTTGTGGCCGAAGAAGTTCGCAGCCTGGCATCGGGTAGTTCCGAGGCCGCGAAGGAGGTGGCGTCACTGATTGGACGTGCTATAAAAAGCGTCGGTCATGGAGTGGACGCCACAGATAGAACAGCACAAACTTTGGCGGAGATCGTCTCAGGCACGGAAGGGGTGGCCTCAACCATTGACGTCATCGGCATTTCTTCAGAGGAGCAAGCCTCCGGTTTGAGCGCAATTGTGAGCAACATCGATCGATTGACCACCGAGGTTCAACAACTGCGCTCGCTAACGACCACCACCTAGAATTGGAGGGCTCTGGCAAACGGGTCCATTGGCCGCGTCAGGAGAAACTCGATCCTAGATCGCCCGCAGGGTGTCTGGCCATCGTGTCCCAGGGATCGAAGGAGATGACGGTTTCGCTCGGTTGATCGGTGGTGTATTCCTGAAGAAGGTCCTGACGAAGTCGCCGTTGGAGGCTCCTAAGGACATGGGGACCATTCCGCCATCCGAGCCAAGCAGGGGGAGTCCCTCGACTTCGAAAGCGAGGTGCGCCAGTTGCTAGAAGAATTCACCGAAATTGAATCGCTCACAGGGCTCGTGAATCATCCGGTCTACGGCCCGATCGATACCGAGGACATGCAATCCCTCGTGCGTCACCACACCGCGCATCACGCAAACCAATTCGGGTTGTTTGGGTAACGTTTGGGAGTGCACTCGACCCTGTTGGATTGGGCTGTTGGGCTACCGGGTACAAGGGCACAAGGGCACTGGAATACGGGGGKYMTCTAAGAGGGCGAACCCTCGCGGAATCTACTCGCTGGCAGGACCGCGCAAACCCTGGCGAAACGCGAAGAGCTCTTCTTGCGCCAGGCACAGCGCCCTTCGGCACGGCCATAAACCTTGCATGGATCGTGCGGTTCGGTACCTCGCCTTGCGTCTCCAGGTGGATAGACATTCAAAAGGGGCAGTTTCTGGGGAGTGG
>JAESRM010000023.1 GCA_016764635.1 Planctomycetota bacterium | reverse complement strand
ATCCGTATTGTGTCCGCAGCTCACTTTTCTTAGTTGACGTAGAACTTCGTGTTCTTCGCGTCCTTCGTGTCTTCGTGTGAACTGACCCGAATCGTTCTCTTCCAACTATCTGCATCCAGCAATTCACTCCACAGAAGTTAACGCCCAACAGGATCCCCAAAACCACATGGCCCCCCAACCCATCTACCCCACAGCCCCCAAAAAAACGCCCCAAACAGTAGCCAGAGCTACCGTTTGGGGCGTTGAAATTCGAACTCCAATTAGGAGCTAGCAGGCGGCGTTTCGGGTGCCTGTGCCGGAGCAGATGCCGGAGAAGGTGCAGGAGCCTCTGCAGACTTTTCTGCCGGAGCTGCAGGCCTCGGAGCGGGTTCCCTGGGTTCCCGGGGTTCCCTGACAGGGGCGCTGGGCTTGGGCTTTTGGATACCGCTGAGAGGGGTCAGCAACATGGTCATGCGCCGTCCCATCATCTTGGCCGGAGCCTCGATTTTGCCGGTTTCCTTGAGGGCTTCTGAAACCTTCTTCATCACCTCGAAACCGTGTTCCGGGTGCGCCATTTGACGTCCCTTGAAGATACAGACCACTTGCACCTTATGACCGGAGATCAAGAACTTGCGTCCGTTCACCAACCGGTAAGACAGGTCATGGTCATCGATAGCCGGGCGCACACGCAGTTCCTTCAGTTGGGAGGAACCCTTGGTCGTGGACTTGTTGGCTTTCTCTTTCTTGCGCTGCTGATACAGGAACTTTCCATAGTCCATGATCTTGCAGACGGGCGGGCGCGCGTTGGGCGAAACCTCGACCAGGTCTAGACCTAGTTCCTTCGCACGGCGTCGGGCATCGTTGGTGTCGACCACTCCGGCCTGTTCCCCGTTCTCATCGACGAGGCGGACTTCTGGGACGCGGATGCGTTGATTTTTCCGGTACTGGGGTCCGGTTACTTTATCTCTTTGGTGTCTACGTTTGCCCACTGGGCTCCTGGGTTGGTTCGGGTGAGAGTCCGGGGCATTTCGCCCCACTCGATGATGAGTCTACGGGTCTGGGCGGGTCACCGCCACAAACGCCCCGTATCAGCCCTCGGTTTCGAGGGAAATATGAACGTCTTTGAGCTGCTGGGCCTCCACAGTGGAGGGAGCCTCGCACATGAGGTCCGTGGCCTGCAGGGTCTTGGGGAAGGCTACAACGTCGCGGATGGAGTCTAAACCAAGGGTTAGGGCCACTAAACGGTCCAAGCCGATGGCGAAACCCGCATGGGGCGGCGCCCCGTGGGCCAAAGCTTCCAGAAGGAAGCCGAATTTGGACTTTTGCTCCTCTTCACCGATGCCAAGCAGCTCAAAGACCTTCTGCTGCACGTCGGCGCGGTGGATTCTGACGGATCCGGAGCCCAATTCCCAGCCGTTGAGGACCAGGTCGTAGGCCCGGCTGACCATGTCGGCGGGCTCGCCTTCCATGCCCCAGCTCTCGGGAGCCGTGAACGGGTGGTGGGACGAGGTGTAGCGCTGCTCTTCTTCGGCCCATTCGAACATGGGGAAGTCCGTGACCCAGAGCAGGTTCCACAGGCCTTCACCGATCAGGTTGGCGACTTTGCCGATGTGCAGGCGTAGATCGCCGAGCACTCGCCAGCAGAGTTCCTTGGTTCCCGCAGCGAACAGTACCAGGTCGCCGTCCTTGGCGGAGAGTTGCTCCAGCAAGCGCGCGCCGGGTTCGCCGTCCATGAACTTGGCGACGGGACCAGCAGCTCCACCACTCAGGCCCGGCTTCCACCAGGCAAGACCAAACGCGCCACTTTCCTTGGCGAGTTTCTCCAAGCCTTTCATGGCTCCGCGGGAGAAGTTCTCCGCGCCGTTCGGCAGGCAAAGAGCCATCACGCGGTCACCACCGGCGATCGCTTTTTCGAAGACACCGAAGCCGCAGTCCTTGGCCCATTCGCCCAGGTTTTGCAGTTCGAGTTCGAAGCGCGTATCGGGCTTATCACTACCGAAGCGTTCCATGGACTCGTGCCAAGWGATGCGCGGGAAAGTCGCGGGCAAGTCCACGCCCATGGCGTCCTTGAACGTCTCCCCCATAACACCTTCCCAAACATCAAAGATGTCTTCCTCTTCGACGAAGGACATCTCCATGTCAAGTTGCGTGAACTCGGGCTGGCGGTCGGCGCGCAGGTCCTCGTCGCGGAAGCAACGGGCCACCTGGAAGTAACTGTCCATGCCGGACACCATCAGGATCTGTTTGAAGATCTGGGGCGACTGGGGCAAGGCGTAGAATTTRTTCGYGTGAACGCGGCTGGGCACCAGGTAGTCGCGCGCGCCTTCGGGCGTGGCGCGCGTCAACATGGGCGTTTCGATCTCGAGGAACTCGCGCTTCAGGAACGCGGTGCGCATGGCGCCTACGAACTTGGAGCGGAAGATCATCTTATCCTGCATGTCCGGTCGACGCAGGTCCAAGTAGCGGTAGCGCAAACGCAATTCCACGTTGGCCTCGCTATCGCGTTCGATCTCGAAGGGCGGCAGCTTGCTGCGCGAGAGCACTTCCACGCGCTCGGCGATGACCTCAACCTGGCCCGTGGGCATGTCCGCGTTGGGCTGCTCGCGCAGTTGAACGGTTCCGGTGATGGTCAGCACGTCTTCCGGGCCGAGGATCTCGCCCTCGTCCATGGACCAACCGATGCGTTCCTCGGAACCGGTCAGCACGATCTGGGCCAGGCCGAAACGGTCGCGCAGGTCGAGGAAGTAAATCCCCCCCATGTTGCGACGCTTGGCTACCCAACCGTTGAGCACGACCTTTTGATCCACATCCGTCTCACGCAAAAGGCCAATGCGGTGAGTCCTCTGCCATGCGGGCTTGCCGCGCTTGCCTGTACTACTCATAACTAGCGTCGAGTGCGGCGACCTGCCGCTTGACGCATGAGTGAACGACGTAGGGCCGCTTGGGCGCGGACCAGGTCAAACTCAGCTGCGTCGAAATCAATGTTCTTGCCGGCCATGCGCTCGCGCGCACGGACTGCGGACTTCTCAGCGCGATCCACGTCGATCTCGCTGACGGGTTCACCGGATTCGGTGACCACGCGCACCACGTTGTCGCGCACTTCGCAAAAACCACCGGAGATGAACATCTCCTGGTCGCCTTCGCTGCCCTTCCAGGACAAAACGCCGGCATCGAGTGCCGCCACCAGGGGCGCGTGACCTTTCAGTACCCCGGTCAGGCCATCCTGGGCAGGGAACTGCACGGACTGGGCTTGGGTTTCCATCAGCACCTTTTCGGGGGTGATGATGCGCAGGGTCAGGGAATCGGCCATGGCTAGGTTTGTTGAAGTGGGGTGGTCGCGGTGCGGGGTCGGCGGCGATGCCGAACCCCTTCAAGCTTTCGGGCGGGTGCTGGCTACGAAGCCAGCACCCATCCAGTTACATGGTCTTGGACTTCTCGACGGCGGCTTCGATGTTCGAGATCATGTAGAAGGCGTCCTCGGGCAGTGCATCGTGATCGCCAGCCAAGATTTCCTTGAAGGAGCGCACGGTGTCCTCACGGGAGACAAACACGCCGGGGATACCGGTGAACTGCTCAGCCACGAAGAACGGCTGGGCCAGGAACTTCTGCATGCGGCGGGCACGGTGCACAACCGAGCGGTCCGTATCAGAAAGCTCTTCGATACCGAGGATAGCGATGATGTCCTTGAGGTCAGCGTAACGCTGCAGGGTCTCTTGGACTTCACGGGCCACGGCGTAGTGCTCGTCGCCGACCACGTGCGGGTCCAGCATGCGAGAGGTGGACTTGAGCGGGTCAACCGCGGGGTAGATACCCAGCTCGGAGATGGCGCGGTCCAGGATGATGGTCGAGTCCAAGTGGGCGAAGGTCGCCACGGGAGCCGGGTCGGTGATATCGTCAGCGGGCACGTACACGGCCTGCATAGAGGTCACGGAACCGTCCTTGGTCGAGGTGATGCGCTCTTGGAGTGCACCCATCTCGCTGGCCATGGTGGGCTGGTAACCCACTGCGGAGGGCATGCGGCCCAGAAGTGCGGAGACTTCTGCACCGGCTTGCACAAAGCGGAAGATGTTGTCCACGAAGAGCAGCACGTCCTGGCCTTTTTCCTCGCGGAAGTACTCGGCCATGGTCAGGCCGGTCAGGGCCACGCGCAGGCGAGCTCCGGGAGGCTCGTTCATCTGCCCGAAGACAAGCACGGCGTTGTCGATCACAGCGGCTTCACCGCCGTCCGGGGTCTTGTACATGGACTCGGACATTTCGAGCCAAAGGTCGTTGCCTTCGCGAGTACGCTCACCCACACCAGCGAACACGGAGAAACCGCCCTTCTCGACCGCGGTGATCCGGATCAATTCCTGGATCAAAACGGTCTTGCCCACGCCGGCGCCGCCGAACAGGCCGATCTTGCCGCCCATGGCGAAGGGGCAGAGCAGGTCGACCACCTTGATGCCGGTCTCGAAGACCTGGGAGACGGACTCTTGCTCGTCAAAGCGCGGAGCCGGACGGTGGATGGGCCAGTGCACATCCGCCTTGATCTCGCCYTTGGTCAGCACGTCRAGCGGCTCGCCGAGYAGGTTGAARATTCGACCYTTGGTGCACTCACCCACCGGAACGGYGATCGGTGCGCCGGTATCGGAGACACTCATGCCGCGGCGGCAACCGTCGGTAGAGGCCATGGCGATGCAGCGAACCACATCATTGCCAAGGTGCTGAGACACCTCGAGCACGACATCGCCGTCGAGGCTTTTGTCCTGCAAGGTGATAGCGTTGAAGATGGCGGGCAACTTGCCGTGCTCGAAGCGAACGTCGACAACGGGGCCGAAGATCTGGGCTACGGTTCCAACTGAGGTGGACATGGGATCGGTGGGCTAGGGATTKGGGGGGGTGTAGGGTGGTAGAACTTGGGTGTAGAAGTGGTTTCAGCCAGGGGCTTACTTGACGGCTTCCACACCTCCGACCAGGTCGAGCAGTTCCATGGTGATTTTTTCCTGACGCATCTTGTTGTACATGCCGCGCAGTTCGGTCTGCATGTCGGATGCCGCTTCCGTGGCATTGGACATGGCGAAACGACGGCTCGCAAACTCGGAGGTCAGGGACTCTAGCAGCACGTTGTAAACCCGGGTTTCCAGGTAGCGCGGCATGAGCGATTCAAAGATCTGGGTGGCATCCGGCTCCAGTAGGGTCCCTGCGGAAGAACCGCTGTCATCCCCTATCAACTCGTCCGGCGAGACGGGTAGGAGTGAGACCACCTGGGGAATGTACTTCGAGATATTCTTGAAGGCCGTGAAGACCAGAACGACTTCGCTGTATTCCCCAGAGAGGAATTCGCGGACCAGGCTGCGAGCCGTGAGGGACGCGGCCCTGTAGTCGGTCTTCTCCAGGATGGGCTCGTTGATGAAACGCTTGATTTCGAAATCGCGGCGGTCCATGTAGCCGAAGCCCTTCTTGCCGATGACCATGTAGTCCACCGGTTGTTCGCGGTCTTTGCGCCACTTCTCAAGTACCTTCAGAAGGTTCGAGTTGTATGCGCCGCACAAACCGCGGTCCGAGGTCACGACCAAGGCCAGGGTACGATCACCCTTGCCCGGTTGGAGCAGGGGTTGATTTTCCGCTTCATCACCCAGCACTTTACACAGACGACCCACCAAACCGGTGATCTCCTCCGAGTAAGGCTTGGAAGCCATCGTGCGATCCTGAAAGCGCCGGAGTTTGGTGGTAGACACCATCTCCATCGCCCGCGTGATCTGGCGGATGTTGCCTACGGAAGTGATTCTTCCGCGCAGGTCCTTGATACCAGCCATGGTCGTTTCGTGTGGGGTGAGTGTTTAGAAGGGAAGGCGGATTAGACCAATTGTGACTTGATGAGCTCGATGGCTTTATTCAAGGCTTCGAGGGCCTCGGCCGGGATACCTTTCTTGGACGTGGCAATAGCCTCGGCCACTTCGGGCATGGTGCTCATGTGCTCGCGCAGCAGAACTTCGAACTCGGCGATCTTATTGAGGGGCAGATCATCCAGGGCACCGGAGGTACCGGAGTGGATCATCATGACCTGGTCGGTCACCTTGGCGGGCACGTACTGGCCTTGCTTCAGGATCTCCACCAGACGCTCACCTCGGGTGAGTTTCTTCTGGGTCGCTGAGTCCAGGTCGGAACCGAACTGGGCGAAAGCTTGCAGCTCGCGGTACTGGGCCAAGTCCAAACGAAGCGGACCAGCGGTTTTCTTCATGGCCGGAATCTGAGCGGCTCCACCCACGCGGGACACCGAGATGCCAGCGTTCACTGCGGGACGAACACCGGAGTTGAACAGGTTCGACTCGAGGAAGATCTGGCCGTCGGTGATCGAGATCACGTTGGTCGGGATGTACGCCGAAACGTCGCCTTCTTGGGTCTCCACCACGGGCAGAGCCGTAAGGGAACCGCCGCCGGCCTTGTAGCGCGGGTTGAGCTCGGGAGCGTTGTCGGCCAGCTTGGCAGCACGCTCTAGCAAACGAGAGTGCAGGTTGAACACGTCGCCGGGGAATGCTTCGCGGCCCGGGGGACGGCGCAGCAGCAACATGACCTGGCGGTAAGCCAGTGCCTGCTTGTAAAGGTCATCATAGAAGATGACGACGTGGCGGCCTTCGTCGCGGAAGCGCTCGCCCATGGTACAGCCCGCGTAGCAGGACATGTATTGCATGGAGGCTTCGTCGATAGCGGAGGCGGACACCACGGTGGTGTAAGCCATAGCGCCTTCGGCCTCTAGGCGGCGCACGATCTCAACCACGGTGGACTGCTTCTGACCCACAGCCACGTAGATGCAGATGACCTGCTCGGGGTTGGTCGGGTCGCCGCCGCCGGTGTTCTTCTGGGAGAGAATGGTGTCGATCAAGAGGGCGGACTTGCCCGTCTGACGGTCACCGATCACGAGCTCACGCTGGCCACGGCCGATCGGGATCATGGCGTCGATGGCCTTGATGCCGGTCTGCAAGGGCTCGGTGACGGGCTGGCGCTCCACCACGGAGGGTGCCGGCTGCTCGATGGGACGCAGGTCTTCGTCGGTGGTGCCCAGGGGGCCCTTGCCGTCGACCGGCTTGCCGAGTGCGTCGACAACGCGACCCAGAAGCTTGGGGCCGGTCGGAACTGAGATGACTCGGCCGGTGCCGCGCACGGTATCGCCTTCGCGAACCTTGGAGGCACTACCCAGAAGCACAGCACCCACGTTGTCCTCTTCCAGGTTCAGGGCCACGCCTTGAACGTCTCCGGGGAATTCCAGGAGTTCGTTCATCATGCAGTCGTCGAGGCCGTGGATACGGGCCACGCCGTCGCCGACGGTCAGCACGGTGCCGACGCTTTGCATTTGGCTATTGCCACCGTAGGACTCGATCTCGTTCTCGAGGATCGAAGTGACTTCTGCGGGTCGAAGGTCCATGGTTAAATCAGGGGTCGTGGGCCAGGTTTGGCCGGGGGGATGCGCCGGAGGGAATCCGACTTTGGGGTTGTACTAGTTGGTGGAGAGCGGCGCAGCACGCAGCTTCCGGCGCAGGTCTTCCATGCGACCTTGCAAGGAGCGATCGATCATGTAAGCACCCACATAGATGCGTACGCCACCGACCAAGTCCGGATTCTTACGCTGGGTAAGCTTCACGGTCTTTTTGAACTCTGTGGTCAGGCTTTTCTCGAGCTCGCTCATTTCGGTTTGACCCAATTCGCGAACACACTCGACTACGCCTTGCACGGTTCCACTCAGTTCGTCTTCCCGTTGCTTGAAGGCAGCGGGCAAGGAGAGCAAAAGGCCCTCACGACGGCGCTCAAATGCCATGTGAACCACGTTCTGGGTCCACTTCGACAATTGCTGAGTCAGCGGGGAGAAGAGTTTCTCCTTCTGCTCCAAGGGAATGGATGAGTGCCCAAGAAAGGCGCTCACCTTGGAGCTTCCAAGGGCCTGCGTGAGCAGGTCCATGTCTTTCCGCACCTCGTCCAAGCACCCTTTCTTACCTGCGAGCTCATGCAAGGCATGGGCCCAACGGGCGGCGACGGGGTCGATCAAGATTTCAGATTGCGCGGTAGTCACTTGGAAGGCTCCGGTTATTCAGGCTTGGCTGCGGGACTGGCCACGAGTTCGGTCACCATACGGCGATCGTCCTCGGAGCCCACGTTGCGACCCAGCACTTTGCTGGCCGCGTTCAGGCTGATGTTGACGACTTCATCGCGGATGGAGGAAAGCGCCTTCTCTCGCTCGGAGTCGATGGCGGTGCGCGCCGAAGCGATCATGGCCTCCGATTCCTTACGGGCGTTGTCGACGATGTCACGTTCGCGCACTTCGGCACGATCYTTGGCAGCGTTGACCARYTTRGAGGCTTCCACCCGGGCTTCCCCGAGGGCAACTTCCACCGCAGCGCGGGCTTCCTCTGCTTCCTCACCGGCCTTTTCGGCGGCTTGGATGGCAGCGGTGGCCGTAGCGTCACGTTCTGCTAGGGCTTGGGTGATCGGTCCGAAGACCATTTTCCACATGAAAGGCAGGGCCAAGAGGAAGATCACCAGAGTCCAGAACAGGGCTCCAGAAGCGGCTAGATCGAGAGGGTTGAAACCCCCTGACTCAGCAGCTGCCAAGACGATTGATTGACTCATATCGCAGGTTGGGTCGCGGGAAGAATAAGGATGTTCGCTAGGAACGCGGAACGGGATGGACGAACGAGTCGCAGCCGGACGGTGGRTTTTTCAGGGGGTGGAACAGTGTCCCTCCCCCCTTGGACCCAAACGTCTTAGCCGAGCACGATCAGGAGCGAAAGCACGATAGCGAACAAGCAGACACCCTCGATGAGGGCGGCCAGGATGATCGCGGTGCCGCGGATGTCACCGGTGGCGTCCGGCTGGCGAGCGATGCCTTCGTTGGCTGCAGCGCCGATACGGCCGATGCCCATGCCCGCGCCGATGGCGACGAGGCCAGCTCCGATAGCTGCACCGAACTTGGCAATGTCCATGACCTGGTTGGTGGTTTCTACGGGGTCTTGCATGACGGGTAGTTTCTATTTCGCCCCGGAGGGCTGGGTTCAAGGTTTGATTGAAGCGAGTCCCCACCACTGCGGTGAGAAATAGCACTTCGAGTTTTTAGAACTGAAAGGCGGGTCCGAATGGGCCGCCCCCCAGTGGTTTGTTGCGAGCTATTCTAGTGATCCGGGTGCAAACAAGCACCGACGAATAAGCAGGAAAGCTGGGTGAAGATGTAGGCCTGTAGCAGGGCTACGAATCCTTCGATGATCATGATGAAGACGCCGAAGCCAACCGCGGGGACCGAAACGCCCCAAGCGATGGAACTCAAGTCCGTGCCTGCAAAGAAGAAGATCAGGCCCATGAAGGACAGAACGACCATGTGACCGCCGGTCATGTTCGCAAACAGACGAATCATGAGTGCGAAGGGCTTGATGATCAGGCCGACGACCTCGATCGCGAACATCATGGGCCACATCCACCACGGGACGTCGGGCACCAGGTTCTTCCAGAAGGCCACGGGGCCCTGGGCGGCCATGCCGAGACCGAGCATCGAAACGAAGGTGATCAGGGCCAAGGCCATGGTCACGAAGACGTTCGTCGTGGGCGTCACGGAGCCGGGCACAAGGCCCATCAGGTTCATGAACACGATGAAGAAGAAGATCGAGCAGAAGAAGGGCAGGAAGCGCCTTCCGTCATCTTTGCCCAGGTTGGGCACGACCATCTCATCGCGGATGTACAAAATCCAGCCGGTCAGCACGCGCGTCATCCAATCGCCCTTGCTGGTTCGCAAGTAGGCGGGAACGCCACTGAAAGCCAGGATGATCATGAGAATGGCTGCGATCTGGAAGATCTGCAGGTTGGTCATGACCAGTTGAGTGCCGTCCAAGTCCGGCGCACCGTCCATGATGGACGGCAGGAAGCCAAGGGTCGGCGCAAAGGCGTAATCCTTGGCGGCCGGGGCGGCGTGCGAGCCGTCGGCAGCATGTTCGTGTCCGTGCCCTTCATCCGCAGCATCGTGGTGCGTTTGGGAGGCCAGCATGGGTGCCGGCATGAGGTGCATGTACAGCCCCTCAAAGGCGTTGTCGTTGGTCGCGGGGTGGTGCTCTGCGTACTTGGAGGTCAAGAAGCAGGAGCCGAGGACCACGACGGCCATCAAGACGAGACGAAGAAAATTCACGAGGCGGTCCTTCCTTGGGTGAGGGCGGCGCTAGAGGAATCGGTGGGCGGGGTTTGGTTGCTCGGGGAGGCTTCTCCCGGCTTTGCGGCCAGGCGAGAGCTTTCGAGCAGGATGGGAGCGTTGTCCCAGGTGCCCAGCATGAGCAGGATGAACACACCCACGGTGGCGGAAAGCGTAAACGCCTGCCAATCCATGCGGCTGCCGAGAACATCCCAATAGCGAACGGTCWGGCACATACCGGCCAGGACCACAAGCTTGAGTAAGAATCCTTGGACCAGGGTCTCGAGGGCTTTTTTGGGCACACGCCGAAAAGCGCTCCCTTGCCAGCCAACGATCACGCAACCCAAGCCAGCCCCAAGCACGTAGCCCCCCCATGCGCCAGCGCGCACAGTTCCCTCTAGCGACTGGGAAACCAGTGCTAGTACCGCCAGACCCGTAAGGGTGCCAATGAGGCTTTTGGAGGACATAGTCGGGGAGTTCTTAGGACTTGGAGCGCGGGTGGCGCCCCTTGGATGAGACCGGGATTTTTCGTATCAGCGAGACCAGCCCGCCGCCGAAACCAACAAGAACGCCGAGCACCAAGAAGATGGGGCTCGAACCGAGCTTCTCGTCCACCCAATAACCAGCGAGGGCGAACAAGGCAAGGACCGCACCGAACTGCACCCCCACCGAACCGTACCGGCTGTATTCACGCATCAAGCGCTGCCGGCGCTCCTCCGCTTCCGCTTTCGAATCCGGCTTGGTTTCCTTGCGAGAGTACCGGGCCGATTCCTTGGAATCGGGTTCGGGGCTCGGGTTTGGAGAAGCCGGGGGCATCGAAAGCCTGGGGAAGAAGGCTGTCTGGTGAGGAAACACCCGTTTGGGGTCCCTGTTGGATCAGGTTTTCAGAAGCAGGGTCCTAAGCCGGTAAGGCTTCGGGCTCCGCTACGTTCAACGGGCGAAGAATGTAGTCATGGGGCCCTTCGAGTCAAGTGGAGCGGGCCCTTTTTCCCCCGTTTCGCGAAAGTTCTCGTTAGAGCCCCGCCCAGGCATGATTGGAGTCAAGTAATACGCCCGTTTCCAGCAAGCGCCCCCTCCATGGCCCCATCAACTTCTCGCCAGCGCAGGCACATGACGACCCCACCCCTAAGCTCTGAACAAGGCCCCAAACACCCTGCCATCGCGTCCGGCCCTAGCGTGAATACGGTGTCAGGCACGATGGCAC
>JAESRM010000127.1 GCA_016764635.1 Planctomycetota bacterium | reverse complement strand
CGTCAGCTTCGCAAGGCCGGCAGGTCTGCGGATGCGGCCGAACTCTTGCGGGCGGCCCTGGTCAGGGATCCCCACAATATGGGGTTCGTGCAAGCTTTGGCTTCGGCCCTGCTGGGGGCGGGAGAGCTTCAAGCCAGCCAGGATTTGCTTCGGGGTTGGTTGCGAAAGTTGCCCGGGCATCCCGCCTTGCTCGAACTGCAGATGCGGGTTTGGTTGAAGCTCGGCCAGGACGGCGCCATAGAAGAGGCGCTTGCGGAGCAACTGCCGCGCAGCCTTACCTATTGGAAGCACGGTTGGCGACTCAAGGTCCTAGGTCAAACCGCCGACGATGTGACCGATTCCCCCTCCTGGAGTGTGGTTCGGGATCACGGAGCCAACGCGTACACCTTGGACTACACCTTCGTCAAGCCGCCCAAATCCCTCTCGGAAATGAGGCTTTATTTGCCGAATGGTTTCCGTGGCAGGTTGCAGTCGTTGGAGCTGATCCTCACGGACGGAGACGCTACCGCTATCGCTGGGGGCGCGGGCTGCGAATTGATGCCGCGGGGCATGCAGTCCCTGGGCGAGGGCGTTTTTCAGGCTTCGGGGAAGGGGGGCGTGCACTTCGAATGGGTTTGGCCCGCGGCCTTGGACGTCAACAATGGTTTGCGGGTTCGGGTGCGGTTGCTCTTGGAGGCCACGGCCAATTCTGAAATCCTGAGGGGGCTAGACTCCTTAAAGCAAGCGGGGGAAGCGCGGTGATTCGACTGAAACGCTTACTCGGTTTCGCCTGGAGGTGGAGCCCCTTGATCAGCCTGCCATCGATCTGTTTGTTTGCCCTGTGGGCTACTCGAACCCATGATCGTTTCATGGGGCTGGGCGTCCGTTACGGTTCGTCAGCACACGCGCTGGACCTGCGCGCAACCGGGACCTATGAATACCAGCGCCTCAAGCAATCCCTGCGCATCGGTGTCAGTGAGGAGCGCTCCCAATCCCAGCTTCCCGTGGTCGAGTTGGAATTGCAGGGGGACCTGGAGGACCGCTTAAATGCGTACCTGCCGAGTTCGGGGCGGGACTATCAGGATGGCCTCTTGGGCTATGCGGATGGGGAGAGTGGCGCGGCGAAATTACGCTACCGGGGCGATTGGTTTTGGCACTGGGCGGGGCTCAAGAAATCCTGGCGGGTGAAGGTTCCTGGGGACCGACTTTGGCAGGGCATGCAGCGCTTCAACTTGATCGTTCCCAAGGGCTGGGGCGTTCTGGAAGGTGAGCTCAGCTTTTGGCTGGCGCGTGAAATGGGGTTGCTCACGCCCCAGAGCGATCTGGTGGAACTGTCCATAAACGGAGAGAATAGGGGTATTCACACGCTTGTTGAGCAACCGGGATTGCAGATGCTCGAAGCGTATGGGCGCCCGGACGCTTGCATCCTGTGGGGTGAATTCGTGGGCCGCGACCTCTACACCGGTTTGAGCTCCAGACTTTTCGATCACCCGGGCCTCTGGAAGGTGAAGCCCAAAGAGAGTCCGTCGAAGGGCGAGGCGCGCGCGGTCCTACGCGAGTTGTGCGACCTGCTGGCACAGCCCGCCAGCGAGCAGAACCTTGTGGCCATTGCGCAGTGTATCGACATGCAAGCCATGGGGCGTTACGCGGCGTTTCGCGTGCTCACCCAAACCCGGCACATCGACGAAAACCACAACTGGCGCCTTTGCTTCGATCCGGCCCGGGGCAAGCTCGAGCCCCTGGTTTGGGATACCATGGCCTGGTACAAAAACTGGATGCCCGTGCCGGGGAAACTTCCCTATTGGGAACCCCTCTACAACGAGTTGGATGACCGTTTGGTTTTGCATCACGACTACCGGCGAGCCATGCACAAGGGTTTGAGCGATTTCTGGGAGAGTGGGTTGAGCGAACGTTTCTACGGTCGCTACGACGAGCTTGTGAGTTCCATGGAAGCTTCTCTCGCCAGGGATCCGGCCCTTAACTTCAAGTTGCAATACGTGTCGGCCAAGGGCGTTCAAAACAACCAACGCATCGTGCGTGGAGCCCTGCAGCAAATGCTGGGGGATCTGCGCGGCACCTATTTCGAACCGCAGCTGGACCTGCAGCGGGCCTTATTGCTGCGGGAAGCTGGCAGCGAGACCTGGCGCTTGCGCTTGTGCGGCAGGTTTGCGATCGAGGGGTTCCAGTTCGAGTGGCCAGCGGCCTTAGTCCAGGCCCCGAGCGCTCAAATCACCGTCACCTTGGAATCGGGAGTGCAGCAAACCCGCTCCGAGGACTTGTTTCCGTTGGGCGGAGGCCGCTACGCCCTGGCGTTGCCCTTGGTGGGCGGTCTGGAATTCGTCCCTAACCAGGCGGCGCAAACCTACCGGAAGCGGGGCACCATGCAGCCAAGCGCCTACACGGTGGATGTGAAAATCGAGGGCGGAGCCGCCCAGGCGGCCGTGGTGCAGGCCCTGCTGCCCGGGGGCGTCCTGGTGGCGATTCCCCAGGAGCCCGAAATCCTGATTGGCCCGGTTAGGGGTCAATTCAAGGTACTAGGCGGTAATTGAGCGGTGGGTGCGGTGGCGAAAGTTTGCTCACCAGACCAGATACAACTCTTCTTGCTCGCTGCGCAAGCGCATGCTGCGATGGTCCCCGGTGGAGCCTCTCGTGAGCACCACGGAGTAGGCCCCGTCCGGGATTGAAACGACACACGGGCCGGCGGAGGTCGTGGTCGCTGTGCTGACGAGAGCCATGCGGGGTTCGAGCAGGAAAGCGACTCGGGTTTGCGGTAGCGGGTGGTCTTCGCGGTTGGCCACGTGCACGTGGACCTGGCGCCAATGCAGGTCACGCTGCACGGTCAGGTCGAAGAGTCCGGCTTCGGCTGTGCCTTGCTGGCTGACCCAAAAGTTCAGGATGCCACTGTCCGGAACCACGAAGACTTGGGAGTGGGAGGCTTGCTCCAGGGTTTGGCCCGGCAGGCCGAGCACGAACTTCGGGAAGGGTTTTTCACCCTTGCGCAGGGCATGGACTTGGGTGGCGGCAGCGGTGGGGGCCAGCAGGCCAGCGGCTGCCAGGGGCCGACGGAACCACCAGCGGCGTTGGTATTCTCGGCCGCGTTCGTGGGTGGGCTCCACGTGGACGATGAAGCGTTGGCCTGGGCGTCCATGGACCTTGAAGGACACGGGCTCGCCTTGGCCAGCGAGCCAGCCCTGGGCTTGGGAGTTCTGTCCCAGATCCCGCACCTGATCCGGGTGGTTTTGCGCATAGGAAGAGTGGCGCACGAGCACGTAGCGGAATGTGGCTTCCGTGGCCTGCAGTTCAAGTTGGTAGGGGCCGCGATCGCCTGCCAGAAACGGCAGCATGGCCTGGTGCAGGGTGCGGCCTGCCAGGTGGACGCTGGCCACAGTGTTGGAGTCCCGGTCCAGCACTCGCAGCTGTCCCTGGCTCTCGGTCCCGCGCGCGTATCCCCAAGCTTCGCAATCGATCAGGGATAATTGACCCTCTTCGGTGGGCAGCGGATAGCGAACGACTTGTCCCTCACGAACCAGGCGCCCCGATAGGGATGCATTGGCTTCGAGCGGGATCTCCGCGGGTTGTTCGCCTTCGACGAGGTGGTCGGCACCCGGGGCGATTGCGTAAGGCAGTGGCGCGGGTTTTTCAGACAGCGGATGCGGGCCCGCGGCGCAGGAAACCAGCAGGAGCAGGGGCCAAATGAATCGTTTCATTGTTTTGTGGGCCCTTTTGAAAAGAGCGGCAGCCCTTGCACGGGGCCGTCGAAGAGGTCCTTGGTTTGGGCGCCAAACCAGTGGGAGGCTACGCTCGCGTTGACCTGCTTGAAGTCGAAGGTGTGTTGGAAATTGCCGTCCTCATCCAGATTCGCCAGGTCCGGGTGGGGGCCGATCAGTCCGCCTTTCATGTCCCCGCCAAGAAGCAGTTGCATGGAGGCTACGCCGTGGTCTGTCCCGGCGCCCTTGCGCACGCCATTCTCGGCCACGCGCCGGCCAAACTCGCTCATGGTCATGATGAGCGTGTCCTTGAGCAGGTCACGGCTTTCGAGTTCTGACACAAATGCGTGCAGGGCCGTATCCAGCTCGCGCATCAGGGTTGCTTGGTCCTCGCCCTGGTAGGAATGCGTGTCGTAGCCGCCTTGGGTGATCCAGAAGGCGCGGGTGGGAAGACCGTGGTCGATGGCGGCGGCCACCCGCGACAGGTCCGCACCGAGACCTTGCCCAGGCCATTCGATCGAGGTGTCCAGGGCCGGAATGCTGGCCAGGGCCTGGGAGGCTTGGCGCGCGATCGAGGTGCTGTGGTTGAGCCTTTTCAGCAGGACATGGGTCTTGGGGCTCAGACCTTTCAAGCTGGGCGCATTGGCTGCGGTTCCTTTGAAATTCCGCCCGTAGCAAAAGGAGCGGCCGAGGGCGCTTTGCATGGCGCGCGGCGACAGGTTTGGGCCCACGGTGAGCAGGGTCACCGGGGACCGTTCCAGGCCCCACTGCTGGTCGGCTAGGCGCCCCAACCAGGAGAGCTCCTTGTCGGGAATCGTGTGTCCGCCCATGTACCAAACGTCCCGACTGCGGAAGTGCGAAAGGTTGCGCGGGCGTGTTCCCACGCCTTGAATCGCACAGCAGCCACCGTCGGCAAAGCGCCTGGCCAAGTGCGGCAAGCTGGGGTGCCAGCGATAGTGGTCATCCAGCTTGTGGCCGCCCTTGGCACCGATAGATAGATAAGGACGCACCTTGTGGTAAATGTCATCCCCCGTGGGAGCCATGAAATTCAGCCCGTCGTTGCCCCCGTGCAATTCGATGACGACCAGACGCCGGTAACCTTTTTCGGTGCGCTCAAAGGGAGCCATGGACCAGGCCGGGGAAGCGGCCAAACCGCCCGCGAGCAGACCCGAATTTTGCAGGAAGCGCCTGCGTGATATTTTGGACTCAAACATGGGCTAGCAGAGGCAGTTTTCGGGGAGAGAGAGGACCAGCAAAACGGCCAGACGTGCGGCTTTACGGCGGAAGCTAGGGGACCAATCGTCTTCATTTTTGCGCTCTAAAAGCTCGAGCCAAAGCGCATGCAGGGCATCCAGGTCCTTGCGCAGCACATCCCACAGGCTGAGTTTCGCGAGCAGGCTTTCGATCAGGGCTTTGCCGTTGCCTGCCTTCCAGAGGGCGTCGAAGTTCATGGCGGGCGTGCCGTGCACCGGGTGGGGCGAGTGGGGTAGGGCGGAGACCCGTTGGGCCCATAACAAGCGACCTTCGGCCGCCATGGGGCTGAACCAATCCTGACCGTGATCCCAACCACCCACGGACGGGGGTTCGAGCAGGTCCATGCCCATGCTGCGCGAGGCCCGGTGCAGGCCGGCTAGGTCTGGGTTGCGAATGCCCAGGGCCTTGGCTTGGAATACAACCAATTCCACGGGGGTGCGTATCAGGTTGTTGATGCGTTCGGGCGCGTAGAACCACGCGGAGGTGAACAGGGTTTGAAGGGCGCGGCGCACGTCGAGTTTTTCGGAGCGTAGGATGTGCGCGAAGGACTCGACCACCTGGGGCGCCGGGTTTGGATCGGCGAAGGTCTTGAGCAGGTTTAGGGAGAGGTGTAGGGCACAGGCCGGTTGGCGGGTGATGATCTCCAGGGCTTGCAAGCCTTCCTGCATGCCCTCGGGGCCAGATCGGCCTTGGATCGCCTCTCCCAGGAAGATTTTGTCCCCGGTGTCGTGCCAATCCGGCTTGAATTCGAAACTCTCGCGCTGGTTTCCTGGGCTGGTCCAACCGGTGAAAATACGAGCCAGCTCGACCACGTCTTTCTGGGTGTATTGGTCCAGCCCGAGGCTATAGAGCTCCATCAACTCACGGGCCCAATTTTCGTTGGGAGCGGTTTTGGTGGAGATGCGGTTGTCCAGGTAGAGCAACATGGCCGGGTCGCGGGCGACCTCGAGCAGCACCTGGCCAAACGGCAGGCCCGCAACCCTGCGCAGGGTTTCCATGTGCCGGGCGACCATCGGGAAGTGGACCAGTTTGGATTCTTGCACGGCAAACAGGTCGTGCCAGAAGAGCACCAGGCGCTCCCTCAAACCGTGGGAGCCATGCACCATGCGGAAGGCCCACTCGGCACGCACGAGCTCGACGCGTTCATGTTCCGTGTCCCCCGCAAAGTCGAGCAGGTTGCCGGAACGGGAGAGGCGCTTGGCGTGCAATGCCGAATCAAGATCGGGATAGCCCACGATTTGTGCGGCGGCGGCTTGGGGACCGAGCCCATGCCATTCGGCCAGCTGTGCACCTGCCGCGTGAAATCCGGATCGCCTGGCCAGGTGACTCACCAGGTCCCGGGTCCACGGGTTCGCCGCGGAGGGAATGTAGGGCTCAAAATCCATGAAGCTCTCTAAAGGGGGTATGAATGCTGCCTATTGTAGCGCTCGAACCCTGCCCTGGGCTCGCTAATTGGCGGCCCCTGGACCGTTCTTTGTAAGCCGTCCATCAAGGTGCTGCCCAGCGCCCAACACGCACCCTCGATTTGGTACTTTCCCGCCCCCCAATCGATCTCCCAGGCAAGCGCCACAATCCGATGACCGAAACGATCCAACTCTCCGATCCCGAAACCATGCCCCTGGGCAAGGTGACCTACGCTGCGGGTCTGGGCATTGCCCTCATCACCCTGTGCTTTCCCCCGGCCAACGGGTACAGCCATGAGATGATGCGCGATCTGGACGAGGCTATTTTGAAGGCCCGATTCGATGACTCGGTCCAGGTGGTCGTGCTGGCGGGCAGCGGGGAGAAATTCTTCTGTGCGGGGGCGGACATTGGCATGCTCGGCGGCGTGACCCCGGCCTTCAAGTATCAATTCTGCTTGCACGCGAACGAGACGTTGCTGCGCTTGGAGAATAGCTCCATGCTCGTCGTGGCTGCACTCGGTGGGCACTGCGTGGGCGGGGGACTCGAGGTCGCTTTGGCCGCGGACCTGCGATGGGCGCGCAAGGGATCGGGCAAGTGCGGACTGCCCGAGGTTTCTTTGGGCGTRTTGCCMGGWACCGGCGGCACCCAGCGACTCGGTCGCATCGTGGGGGCCAGCAAGGCCATCACKYTGATGGCCACCGCCGARATGTTYGACTATGACCGYGCCCARGAYTTGGGTTTGGTCGACGAACAAATGGAAGCGGAGAGCGAAGAGGACTTCATCCAGCAGGTCTTGCAGCGCGCGCGCATCTTCTGCACGCCGAACCGGGCCGCCATGAGCGTGGGGTTGATCAAGCGTTCGATCAAAGTGGGATTGGACTTGCCCCTCGAGGCCGGTTTGGCCCTGGAGCGTGAGCTGCAGCAGCGCTTGTTCCAGTCCGAAGACGCCAAGGAAGGTATCGCTGCTTTCAAAGAAAAGCGCAAGCCCGTGTTCAAGGGAGTCTGAAATGCAAGCCGTTCAAATCAATGCCCACGGGGGCACCGAAGTGCTTCAAGTGGTCGACATTCCCCGGCCGGAACCGGGGCCTGGCGAAGTCTTATGCAAGGTTTTGGCCGTTTCGGTCAATCACCTAGACCTGTGGGTACGGCGCGGCATGCCGGGATTCAACGTGCCCTTTCCTCGCATTTTAGGCTGCGACGGAACGGGTGAAGTCGTGGCGGTAGGGCAGGGCGTCATGAGCACAGGAATCGGTCAAAAAGTGCTTTTAGAGCCTGGTTACAACGGAAAGCTGGACAGTCCTGAAGTGCTGCGCGGCGAGGATTACTTGGCGCCTGACTATGGTCTGCGCGGGGAGCACTGTGACGGTTTCGACGCGGAGTATGTGGTCTTGCCCGAACGCTATGTGAGTCCTTTGCCTGCGGGCTTGGACCCGATTGCTGCGGCAGCCACGCCCCTCGTTTTCCTAACCGCCTGGGGCATGCTCATGGAGCGCGCCCGGGTACGCGCCGGGGAAACCGTTTTGGTACTGGCCGCAGRATCGGGCGTGGGATCGGCGGCCATTCAGATTGCAAAAGCTGAAGGCGCAACGGTCATCGCAACAGCGGGTTGCGACGAAAAGCTTCGAATCGGTTTGGAGTTGGGTGCTGACCACGTGGTGGATCATTGCCCGGACGACTGGTCAAAAGAGGTCAARCGTTTGACCGGCGGCCGCGGGGTGGATTTGGTCGTGGAGCACGTGGGCCCGGCGACCTGGAGCGAGTCCATGCGTTGCTTGGCGCGCAATGGTCGCATCGTGACCTGCGGAGGCACTACCGGACCCAAGGTCGATCTGATCCTGCCGCACTTGTTCATCAAGAACCTCTCTGTCATGGGCTCAACCATGGGGCCGCGTTCCGCGTTTCCGTTGATCCTGGAGCGCTTGGCAGCGGGCATTTACAAGCCGGTTTTGAACCGCACCATGCCCATGAGCGAGGTCGCGCAAGCCCACACCATCCTTGAGGATCGCGGAGTGGTCGGGAAAATCGTTTTGATCCCCGGTCAGTGAAAGAAATCTCCCGGCGCCCGTACTCCCAACCCGACAGTTCCTCCCTGGCCACGCACATTCTGATTCACCCGTAGTTCCATGACAGACCTCGAAACCACCGAATCCCGCGGAGCGGGCGCCATCATTGGTAGCAGCCTTGGCTTGCTTCTGCTCTTTGTCCTCTTGATGATCGCATTGCAGGATCGCAGCAAGGAAGTCGTGCTGGCGGACATCTTGGGGGATCTGGTGTCCGTGGATCCGGCGCTGCATGCGATGGAGCCTCTGCACTTCGAGAAACTGGCAGATGGCCGTTTGGTGGTTTTATTCGGCGATGTAAARGACTTGCCCGCCGTCGCTGAAATGGGCAAGAACCTGCATGATGGCATGGAAGGAATGGAAGGCAGCCACGGTGGGCGCCGTGGGCGTGGGGGCATGGGCATGGGAATGGGAATGGGTGGAGGAGAGCCCGATCCGAACAGTCCGTGGCTGAAGCTCCAGGATGGGGAAGCCGGACAAGCTCCTTGGCAGGGAGCGCTCGTGCACTACCCTTCCAAGGATCAGGCGGAAAAGATCCTTGCCAGGGAATTTGGGCATCTGAGCTTCAAGGACCTGTCGACGATCTCGAAGAAGGGCGGCAGCGCCGTGGTAGACAGTGGACAYACGATTTGGAATGGGTTCCGCGTGCCCTACGTGCGCACCCGCCACTTCCGGGTGGTCGAGGAAAAGCATGTGTTCCACGACTCCTTGCGCATCAACCTGACCATTCGGAACCATGCACTCGTGCTCTACCTGCGTTGGCATCCCGGGCACAAAGCGGATGTCTCCCTGGCGAGGCCTTTCCTCGACAGCTGGCGGCCGATCGCTACGCAAGCATAGAAGCCCCGGTCTGGCGCTGTAGGAGTACTGCGCGCTAAGGGCTTGGCGGCCAGTCGCCATGGGCGCTGGTCAGTCCTGGCCCAAATGCACGAATGCGGCCCAATCTCGCATGGTATGGCCTTGCTCGCGTAGGTGAGCGCGAGCCTCTGCAGTGGCCTTTGAGGGCGCCGACCCCATAGCTGCGGCTGCATGGAAAGCAGCCGCAAATGCCGAGCTGCCCCGGTCGCTGACCGGCCAAAGCGTCACGATCAAATTGCGTGCGCCGTTGCTTTGCAGCGCGCGTGCCAAACCGAGTAGGCCTTCTCCGTCCACCCGACGCCCTGCGCCGGATGCGCAAGCACCCAAGTAGATTAAGGGCGAATGTGTGGAATGCTCGCCAACGGCGCTGGCGCAATACACTTGCTCTTGCCCGAGCAGCAGCCCATGGGATCTCAGCTCCGCGTCCTCGCATGCGGCATCCGAAATCAAGTGGGTGGCCAGGTGGACCGCGTCGCGGCTGGTGAAGGCTGCATCCACCTGCTCAGCGGTGAACTCAATGCCCGTGTGCAGGCTCGAACCGGGGAGCTTGCCGGAAAGCGTGTTCAGCTCGTTAAGCGCAGCGGGGAGTTTGTCGTAGCGCGTGCTGTCTGGCGCACCGAGGAAGCGCCACTGGAGCGAGCTCCAATCGGGCGCTGCAGTGGGCCTTGAGCGCGTCCCCCAAAGGCTTGGATTGCTGACCAGTTCGAAGGCTTGCTCCAATGGCATGCCCGCGTGTTGAAGTATGCATATGGGAAGTTCGGCCAGGGGACCATGCAGAACAATGCGCAGTTTGCTGGGCGCAGAAGCCGGGTCATGGGCCCAGGATCCAATGCCGCTGGTGAGCACAGTGGACAATTCATGCGCTAGGTTTTGCGCGCGAAATTCATCGCCTTCGAGAATGGCCTGTCTCAGCCGGTGCACGGCGCGCTGCAGTTGGCTACGCGAGAGTTCGATGGGCTGGACGCGCGATTGTCCGTTGGGACCCAGATGCACGGAAATGCCGAATTCGGCTCCGAAAGCGAAGGTTAGGATGCCTGCGCCTTCGGCTCGTTGAGCCTGCAGGACCTGGCGTGGTCCGGCGGTGGGGCGTGCGGTTTGCAGGCTGTTGTGCAAAGCTCGACCGAGATGGCGGGCCTGGTTTTCTTCGAGCAGGGTGGCGGCCAGAAGGGCATTGCCGCTTTCGGCGGCTGCCTGGGCCGCAAGGACCACCGCATGCAAACCCAGCCATTCGCCGCTGACGCTTCCCGGTCCCAGGCGCCGGGACTCCCAGCTTTGTGCTTCGCGCAGGGCGCGGCGCAGGGGGGCTAGGGCGCGGCTGGCTTGGCCCTGGGCGAGCTGCACTTCTCCGAGCAAGGCCAAGGCTTGCACGCGGCCGCGGGCGGACCAGGATTCGAAGGGCGCTTCACCTTGCAGGCGGTCTTCCGCCAGGGCATGGTGGCCTTCCGCCAAAAGTTGCAGAGCCTCGGTCAGGGTGAGCAGCTCCCATTCGCCAGGGTGCTCGGCCTGCATGGATTCCAAGGTGCGGCGAGCGGCCGCCAGGTGACCGCGCCGTCTCAGGGCTGAGCAAGAGAGGGCTTGCCACTGCAATGTTTGTTCGGAGCGCGTGGGTTTGCAAGTCCAAAGGAAGGTCAGGGCCGCGTGGGCTTGGTCCGAGCCGAGCAACCAAAGCGCTTGTTCGCGCGCCAATTCCCAGGACTCCTCCGGGGTTTGCAAAGAGGCCCAATCCCTTAGTAGCGTGCTCACGCCCTCTGCATCTCCGGTTTCCCTCGCCAGGCAAACGAGTCCTCGGAGGGCG
The DNA here is from genome assembly GCA_016764635.1 of Planctomycetota bacterium. Lineage (GTDB taxonomy): Bacteria > Planctomycetota > UBA1135 > UBA1135 > NORP259. Next base: position 293 of record JAESRM010000127.1, on the reverse strand, counting down.
CGGATGCGGTAGTCGTTTCTTGCGGTGTAAGCACCTAGACGCGCCAATGATTGGTAATGGCTGTGGGCTTGTCGCGTTTCGCCACCCAAGCGGGAGAGTTCGGCCAGGAGCCAAATGGGCTCGAGTTGGGGCGTGCGCTGGTGGGCGCGTTCGAAGAGTTCGATGGCCTGGCGCGCATGCATGGATGCTTGCGTGGCAAAATAGACGGGTTGCTCCTTGTCGAGGGAGCCGTCGCGATCGATGCGGTGGACGAGCAAGCGCGCGAGCAGGGCGTGACTGCGCGCAGCCGGCGT
>JAESRM010000022.1 GCA_016764635.1 Planctomycetota bacterium | reverse complement strand
GCCCGTATTGCCCCCGGCATGGCGCTATGGATGGTTTGGCGGTTTTGGGCAGGAGAAGTACTTCGACGCAATCCGGACATCCTTGCGGCCTGAAACTAGGGAAGCACGCTTTGCYGTGCTCGCAGARGTCGAGGCTTTYATAGSCGCYCTWAAGGCAAANGGGNTGGARTGTRACGTGCATTCGWTTCCCWACYTATGGCCCCATGCGAGCCCTTGAGGACGAAACATTTGACGGCAACCTGTTCACCGTGATGTGCGACAAGTTGGGTGTGCCATACCTCGACTATGGCAGCGGCGACTATACGACCAGTGACGGAAGCCACCTGGGCGTCGAGGGTGCGACCCTGTTTTCGCGCAAGCTAGCCCAGGACCTCATGGCAAYCCCTGGAATGGGTCCTCGTCCSAACAAGTARSGCGTGTTCAACATCGCTGRCTGGGGCGCGGGCTACACTGCCGCTCCGRGGGGAATGAAYCGTGGCACAASAGACGTTGGTGGTGAAGTTGACAAAAAGCGARCAGGGGGACCTGCGTGGRCGCTTGGATAGCGGCTCTTTTGAGTGGCGTRCGACTCCACATGCCCAGTACAGCGTGAARGGCGAAGGCGTTGTGGCCACGCTTTACGATTCGGGCAAGCTGGTGGTGCAAGGGCCCGCACCCGACGAGTTCCTAGCTCGCTTTGTGAACGGCAAGGCGCCGATTGCGAAGAAGAAGGTCAGCAAGGCTCAGTCGGAAGAGGGCGACGCCGTGTCCCAGGTGCTCGTGACGACCGTGGGGTCGGATGAAACGGGTAAGGGAGACTTTTTCGGCCCATTGGTTGTGGCTGCGGTGCGTTTGGATCCGGACGTGGCCAAGAAAATGGAGTCCGGCGGAATCATGGACTCCAAAAAACTCACGGATGTGAAGGCTTTGCAGCTTGGCAAGGCCCTGCGCGAAATCGTGCCCTATGCGGTGGTTCGCGTGGATCCGGAACAATACAACGAGCGCTATCCCAGGTACTCGGGCCTCAACCCGTTTTTGGCGGACTTGCACGCTGAGGCGATTCGCGAGGTGGCGCAGCCAGGAGTACGCGTCTTGGTGGACCGCTTTGCGAACGAAAGCGTGATGCGCAAAGCCTTGCAGGGGCTCGACATTCAGTTGGAGCAGGCCGTTCGCGCTGAGCGCAACATGGCTGTGGCGGCGGCTTCGATTTTGGCTCGCCAGGAGTTTCTCTTGGGCATGGCTGAACTCAGCGACCGATTCGGAATGGAATTGCACAAGGGCGCTGGCTTTCCCGTTGACGATTGTGGCGTGAGTTTCGTCGAACGCCACGGTTGGGATTCGCTAGGGCTGGTGGCCAAGCTGCACTTCAAGAACACAGGAAAGGTCCGTGACCGTCTTAGTTAAGGGCAGCCTCCCCAAGGCGTTGGCCCTTGATGCTGGAAGCAATGTCTACTGGGTTAACGGAGCTGGCAATCGATTTGTTTTGGTGGACGCGAGCCAAACAAACGATGTGCAGCTGTGGATCGATTCCGGTCCGGATTGGGCGCGTAGCCTCGTTTTGGAGGCCGGAGCATGGCGGAGCAAGGAGGGGGGCCAAGCCGACGGATTGGTATTCATACTCCCCGCACAAACCAGCGCAGATCTGCGCATGGTCCTGTTCAATGTTGATGGCAGTCGGCCTGAAGCCTGTGGTAACGCCCTGCGGTGTTTGGCGCGTGTGGCCTTTGATTTGGGGCTTGTTGCGCGAACGTGCTTCGTGGTTGAAACCGATGCGGGTGAGCGACGGGCGAACGCCTTGGAGAAAAACCATGCGGAGTCGATTGTGTCGATGGGAGCTCCACGTTTGATTCACGGGCGGCTGAGTCTTGAAGTTTGTGGTCGCATGGTCACGGGGTTATCGATTTCCATGGGGAACCCACACTTCGTGGTCGACTCAAACACTGTTTCCGATTCCGAAGTGGCGCACCTGGGCGCGGCCTTGTCCATACACCCGCAGTTTCAGGATGGAACCAACGTGGAGTTTGTCTTCGGTATTCCGGATGCGCCACGGGTTCGTGTTTGGGAGCGAGGCGTCGGCGAAACAGAAGCCTGTGGCAGTGGCGCCTGTGCGGTCGCCCATGCCCTTTACGGAACCGCATTGATCCGTCGGGAATTGACGCTTTCTTTGACCGGTGGAAGTTTAGTCGTGGGGCGCGACACCCACGGCATTTGGCTGCGCGGGGGTGCCCGCTGGGAATCCTTGCAACTCGGCACCCCGCACACCACCGAGCCCCGTTTGGATCGCTAGGATCTACTACAGCATGGTTTTCCTAGTCCATATTTTACTCGCCATTGGAGTGCTTGTTGCCGGAATCGTACGCGAGGGCGAAAGTACGTTTGGCGTGGGTTGGATACCGCTCTTGGCGGTGCTTCCCTATGCACTCTTGGGGTTGTGGAGATGGGTGGCGATACGCCGTGGATTTCGCTTGGCATGGATGTTCTCACGCATTGCGAGCTTCTCAGGTGTGTTGGCATATTCGATCGCCGTGGGCTCTATGGGGTGGGTGGACTTTGTCAGGGCATACACGGGACAGGCCCTGCGATTCGACGATTGGCCTGACTGGGGGCTGGTGGTTTGCTTCTTGCCATTTGTGGYGYTTCAGATCATTTCTATCCATGCAGAGGCTTTGATTGATCGGGGRCGGCGTAGCCCGGTGGGTCACAAAGTTAGGCTTAGGGTGCGTTCCTTGCTAGCAGCCATGGCGCCGATCGCGATCTATATGCTGGTGTCGATCATCAGCGCGCGCAGCGAAATTTGGCGGGTCAATATCGAATCGGTTGAGTTGTTCGGAGGCCTGTATTTYTTGGGCATCACCTTYGTKCTGGGAGCTTTGATGCCGACYYTGTTGAGYCACACTTGGGATACKGTTGCCCTRCCCCAAGGGCCWGCGCGCCAGCTCTTYGATGACGTGGCCCAACAAGCRGRCTTCAAGGCGCACAARGTYTTGCTYTGGAATACGGGCAACATGATGGCCAATGCCGCCATTGTGGGGATGTCCTCACGCAACCGKATTGTRCTGCTGAGCGATTCGCTTCTTTCAATGCTCGGCGAGCGTGAGTTGGCTTGTGTCTACGGGCATGAAATTGGTCACGCCAAGCGGCACCACGTGCCGATCTTCTTGGGCTGGACGGTGTTCTTCTTGCTCGGTGGAGACCTGGTGGCTTGGTCTGTTTTTCCGGCGGATAGTTGGTGGGGGATTGCAGCCTTTGCAGTCACGTTGGTCCTGTGGTATGTGTGCTTCGGGTGGCTTTCCAGACGCTTTGAATTGGAAGCGGACCTATTCAGCATGAAGTTGACGGGTGATCCGGAAGCCCTGATTCAGGCATTGGAGAGGGTCGGTGGGGGCAACCGGGACCGCGCAGGATGGCGTCACATGAGCACGTCCAAGAGGGTGAGTTTTTTGCACCGGGCAACCTTCGATGACGTGTTTCGCTTGAGGTTTCTTAGGCGTATCCGTTTGCTCGGCCGTGCGGGGCTCATCTTGGGCACCTGCGTGGCGTTCATGTATTTGGGGAGCTTGGTTCAACGCTTTGAAGGGGATCGTGTTCGGGTACATTTGGCCCTGGGAAACTACGATTCCGCATGGGAGTTGCAGCAAGAATTCCCCGGCAACGACACTCCAGAATGGCGCGCAATTCTTCACGTGGCAGGAGCATTGGCGGATTTAGAAGGGGAAGAAGTTCCTCTCGATAGGCTCCGGTCCGTATTGAGGGAAGCTCTCCAAGAGGGCCAGTTCACCCGTGCCCGTCTCCTTGCACAGCTCTTGGATCTGCGCCGTGTGCCCGTGGCCAGGCGCCTTGTGAGCGCCATGGATTCCCAGGTGTTTCCGCCTGTAGAAGGCGTCTCTTTGGAAGATTGGCCGGAGCCTTGGCGTGAATTTGCCGAGCAGGGAATGATTTCCGTAGGGAACTAATTTCCTAGGTTGATTGGGAAAGGATTTCCCAGGTAGTGGTTCTTGGGCCGACTAGACGGGCTTCTTGGCTACGGGGGAGGGGATTCTCCACTTGGCACACGCCTTGCTTATAGGCGGGCATGAACGGTCTAACCCACGCAGCCACGGCCATGTTGGCCCACGAGAGACGGCTCGAGTCCATCACGTCTAACTTGGCAAACGCCAATACGCCCGGATTCAAGCGCCGCATGGCTGCAAGCCATGGCGCATGGATGGGCCGCATGGACTCTGCACACATGGGTTTGCAGATGACGGAGCGCAATGACTTCGCGCAGGGATCGCTGCTGGATACGAGCAATGCGCTCGACCTGGCCATTCAGGGCGAGGGTTTCTTTGCTGTCGAGTCGCCCGAAGGCGAAGTGTTCACCCGCGACGGAGCCTTCCGAATGACAGCTGACGGCATTGTCGTCACATCCGAAGGCTACCCGCTCATCTGGGATGGCGTACAGGCCAACATCCAGCCCTCCGAAGATTCCATCGTTGTGGACAAGACCGGCACGGTGACCCAAGGGAATCGCCAACTTGGCAAGCTCCGCCTGGTTGAATTTGCCAACAACGACAAACTGAACAACACCAAAGAAGGCTATTGGATCGCACCCCAGAGCTTGGCCCGTGAGCGCGCCACTGGCCAGATCGTGCAAGGCGCCATCGAGGATTCCAACGTGAACCCGGTCAGCGAATTGGTCGCCCTCATCACCGTACAACGCAAGTTCGAGCAAGCCAGTCAGATCATCACCCAGATCGATCAGTCCTACCGTCGCTTGAACCAGAAGTAATCGAACACCCCACTCCTTCCGCCAAGAGAACAGAACAATGCTGAGATCACTACTAACGGCCGCTTCGGGCATGAAAGCCCAACAGATGCAGGTCGATACCATCGCCAACAACATCTCCAACGCGAACACGACGGGTTTCAAGAAGAACCGCCTGTCGTTTCAGGCACTTTACTACCAAACCTATCGCGATCAGGGCGCGGAGCTTGGTTCCGGCATTGTGGACGCCACGGGATTGCAGGTAGGCAGTGGTACCCAAGTGGCTGGATCGGCCATGGTCATGGAACAGGGGCAGCTTGAGCTCACTAGCAACGTCTTCGACCTTGCTATCCAAGGTGAAGGCTTCTTCGCCGTCGATCAACCCAATGGCGACACGTTCTACACCCGCGATGGATCATTCCGAAGGGACCAAAACGGGCTCTTGCGCACGGCTACAGGTGGTTCTTTGAACCCGCCCATCTCCCTCCCCCCTGGCGTCATGTCCATCAACGTCTCAGAGACGGGGATCGTGAGTTACCGCGATGACCAGGGTGCGAACCAAACCGTAGGAACCGTGCAGTTGACGCGCTTCCCGAACCCCATGGGGCTGCGCGCGGAAGGCGCAAACCTCTTGTCGGCTACGGCCAGTTCCGGGGCTGCAACCTCAGGTGCTCCCGGTCAGAACGGCGCGGGTTTGATCCAACAAGGCTCACTTGAACGCTCCAACGTCTCCACCGTGGAAGAACTGGTCAGCCTCATCGTTGCCCAACGCAACTACGAAGTGAACAGCCGGGCCATTCAGGTCTCGGATGAAATGCTGCAAACCGTCGGCCAACTGATCCGCTAATAATCATGCTACTCGCAACACTACTACTTAGTTTTGGCGGCGTGACCGTCCAGCTGCCCGCGAAGGTTGAAGCCTCTGGCCTCACCCTGCGCCTGGGCGATGTGGCCCAAGTCACGGGTGAAGACCCGGTCGAGGTCGCCCGCATCAAGGACATCAGCCTCGGCTATGTACCCGCACCTGGCTACAGCCGATTGCTGCACAGTACTCGCCTTAAGCAACAGATCAAGCCCCTCGCACCCGATGCAGAGGTGGTCTTCGAGGGCTCTATCCAGTGTCGTGTCTTTCCGAGCGTGCAGGTTGTTTCGGCCAGTGACTTGAAATCAAGAGCCAGGAAAGTGGTTGAGGCCAAGTTCAGGGGCAGTGACGTGGAGATCAAGTTTACGGGATCACTGAAGGACATCCCGGCGCCCCAGGGCAAGACGGGAGTCGAGGTACGGGCGCGAGCTGCTWCCGGTTCTGCAAGCCAAGGCCTGCARGGTGTTGCCGTWGACATTCTCGTYGACGGGGAGCTATGGCGCACCCAATGGACCACATGGGCGGTAGAAGCCTGGGAGGACGTGGTCGTCCTAAAGGTGCGCGTGGCCAAGGGCGAGAAGCTCACTCGGGATATGTATCAGCTCGAACGTCGCAAGCGCGGTGTCGATTCAAGCCGAAGCCCTTTGGGTTTCAAAAACCTTCAGAACGCTGTAGCCGCCCGTGACCTGGCGCCCGGCGATCCCATCTTCACCCGTGATGTGACTCGCGAAACCGTGGTCACGAAAGGCCACCGCGTGCAGGTCGAGGTCCGTTCAGGACTCGTCTACGCCACGAGCGCCGGCGTCGCCCTTTCAGACGGCCGCATCGGTGATGCGGTCCGCATTCGCCTCGATGTCAGCGGTCGTGACCTCACCGGCACCGTCGTCGCCAAGAACCGCATCCTAGTAGACCTTCGCTAATCATGAGTACTCCCATGCAACAAATGAAATCCCTAAGCACCGTCCTGGTCGGACTCTTCCTCATGCTCTGCACTGCAGACATGGGCCAAGCGCAAGGCCGCCGCGGATCGATCTACAACCCTTTCTCAACACCGGTTCGCATGGGTGCCAGCCCCACGGCTCGGCGCGTCGGGGATCTGGTGACTGTCATCATCAGTGAAAGCCAGGACGTTAAAAACGAAGAGAAGTCGGACATGACCAAGGACTCCTCCTTGAACTACCGCTTGACCAACTTCGATATCAACACCCAAGCCTTTTCGACCCTCCCGGGGATCGGTGGAAGCCGCGCAGACTCCTTTGCGGGCTCCGCGAACTATGAGAAGAAAGGGCGCTTCACCGCTCGACTCACTGCGGTGGTTGTCGACACTTTGCCCAACGGCAACCTCGTGATTCGAGGCCGCCGTGAGATCCGCGTGGACCAGGAAGTTAAGGTCATCGAGATCGGAGGGATCATCCGCCGGCTGGATGTGGCCTCTGACAACACGGTCATGTCAGAGCAGGTCGCCGAAGCTCGTGTGAGTTACTCCGGCACCGGTCCGCTCACAAATTCTACCCGCCGCCGTGGCTTTAACGGTTGGCTGCATGGCGTCCTTGATTGGATTTGGCCCTTCTAACGGTTCGGAGATTTCACAATGAATCACTTCATCAAGTACATCGCACTCGCTGGTTTGACCTGCGGCCTATCCCTTGCCCAAGGCGTGGGAAATCAACCGGATGTTCGCGTCAAGGTCGATGGATCGAGCCTGCAAGCCCCCGCTAATACCGGGCAAGTTTCCCGAGCTCGTTTCAACCGCGGAAACCGGGTCGGTGGCCCTGGCATCAACCGCCCGGTCATCGCTAAGACTTTGAGCACGCCGATCGGAAGCGTTGTGCGCGTCCGTGGCATGGAATCAAACGTCGTCTCTGGTTTCGGTGTTGTGACCGGCCTGGCGGGAACGGGTGATTCGGGTGACTTGGTTAAGAAGTTTATGGCCAACAACCTGCGCAACTACGGAATGACCGTGGATGCAACGACGTTGTCGTCTAAGAACATGGCCGTGGTCCGCGTGGAGGCTGTGATTCATCCTGGAGGCAAGCCGGGAGACCTGATCGATGCACGCGTCTCGACCATCGGCGATGCAAAGAGTTTGGTGGGCGGCGTCCTGTGGGAGTGCGAACTCTTCGGACCCAACTACAACTATGTGTACGCCACGGCATCGGGTCCGGTCACGCTCAACGCGCAATCGGCCTCCGGTGAGTCCGGGTCTGCAACCAAGAACCATAACAACGTGGGGCTGCTGCCTTCGGGCGGCAAGGTGCAGCGTGAAATCCCGACGAGTATCACCAGCCCGCACGGCTTCATCCATTTGGATGCCAAGAAAGGTCAAGGCACTTTCGGCAACTTGCTTGAGGTCGCCGATGCGATCAACAAAATGTACCCGGGCTCAGCTACCGTCAAAACCGACGGCCGCACAGTGAAGGTCGCGATCCCCTCTGACCTGCCCGAATCTGCACACGTTGCCTTCCTGAACAGYTTCCTCAAGCGCGARATCATGACGGACAACGCACCGCGCGTGATCATCAATGAGCGCACSGGMGTCATTGTGATCGGTGGWGATGTGCGACTGAGGCCKGGCGCGATCGCCCACGGCGCTATCGTCRTCACTGTGGCTGAAACGCCCCAGGTCAGCCAGCCAGGCGGCTTCTCCGGGGGATCCACCGAGACATCATCACGCACGGACATCCTCATTGAGGAAGAGCCCGGCGCCCTTACGGCCATCCCCGAAGCGGTCACCCTTCAAGAGGTTGTTGACGTTCTCAACGTGCTGGGCGCATCGCCCCGCGACCTGATCAGCATCCTCAGCGCCATGTCCGATGGCGGCCTTCTGGTCGCCGACATCAGGAGGCTCTAATGGACGGTTTTTCGATCCAAGGTCTGGAGGCAAATGCCAGCCAGAGCATGTCCACGGCCAAGCTTGAAAAAGCCATGCGCCTCGGGGAAGGCGACAAAGTCTCCAAGGCCGCAGAGGAGTTCGAGAAACTCATGGCCACCATGCTGGTCAAGGAAATGCGCTCCTCACTGAAGGATGGCTTCTTCCCGTCCGGTCCTGGCAACGACACCTACAACGCCTGGTTCGACGAGAAGATCGCCGAGTCCATGTCGAAATCCAACGCCCTGGGATTGGCCGGGCAAATCAAAACCTCCATGGGTACGCAACATAGCGCCGCCGTGGGCAAGCAAGGAGACAGCGATGACTAGTACGCTTTCAATTCCGCAAGCCATTTGGAACCACCTCAGCGCTTGGATTCGCGAGGAGACCGCAGCCCAAGAGGCGCGCCTCGAAGTCCTAGAAGAGCTGCGCAATTCCATGTCCCAGCGCGATCCTAAAGTCGCGGAGGGCATCTTGGAAAGGCTCCAGAATCAGGACAAAACAGGCATAGGCCGTGAGAATCGACGCCAAGCCATTTTTGCTTCACTCGGGAAGCACTGGCAGATCAGCGCCAGCATGCTCACTTTGCGGAGTATCGCCGAGCGCATGGGGGATGAGGGATCGGAGCTCATGGAGCTCCGCAATCAGCTTGTTGAAGTTGTCAAAAAGGTGACCGTTGGAGGCCGCATGGTCAGTGCGACCGCCCACATGCACCGTTCAGTGATTTTGGATGTACTCAGTGTTCTGTTCGACGGTCATCACGGTGACCCTCTTGAAGAACAAGGCCGTCTTTTGGATGCGGAGGCATAAGCTATGACCAGTCTAGGACTTTCAGTAGGTTTGCGATCCCTGCGTGCCGCACAGGCACAATTGGATACGGTGGGTCACAACCTAAGCAACGCAAACACGCCGGGCTACAGCCGCCAGCGTACGGATATTTCGGCTGCGCGATCCCTAAACATGCGCGGGGTTATGATCGGCACGGGCGTGGAGACCCATGGCGTGCGTCGTATCACCGACGATCTATTGAACAACCGCATTCGGTCGCAGGTGTCCGTTGCGGAGAGTTACGGAATCCAGCTGCAGGGTATGAGTCGCATCGAAGAGTTGCTCTCGGAGCCTAGTGAGAACGGCTTGGGCTCCTTGTTTGACGGATTCTTCAACTCCGTGGGTCGGCTCTCTACTGAACCGGGTGACGAAGTGCTGCGAAACTCAATGGTTCAAACAGGTTTGAACTTGACCGATGAATTCAACCACCTCAGCTCTTCCCTGCGGGATGCTAGAGRGGACAACTTACAGGAGTTGAGCTTCCACACGGATGAGGCCAACCGTTTGGCCGAGGGTATTCTGCTCCTCAACCGGGAAATTGTGTCCATTGAAGCCTCTCAACAGCCGGCGAACGATTTGCGTGACCAACGCGAAGTCCAACTTCGGCAATTGGCTGAACAGGTCGACATTCAATACGTGGAGCAGCCGAGTGGTGCTGTGCACGTGACCGTGGCCGGCCGGGTCATGGTTGGCAGTCAATCGGTCTATGAGTTGCGTCTAGAACAAGATGATGACGGCAACCCTGAGCTGTTCATTGAAGGCAGTTCCCCCCCTCTGCAAGCGGGTCAAGGTCAAATTGGAGGCCTTCTGAGCTTTCGCGATCAGTTCCTTCCGAACCTGCAGTCCCAGCTGGACGACCTGGCGCGCAACATGATCCTAGAGGTCAACCGGGCGCACAGTACAGGTACACCGGAGTCGGGTGGCTTCACCTTGCTTTCTAGTGAGGAGTCCGTGCCCGGCGACAACAGCGCCGAGCGCCTTGGAACTTTGCTTTCTTCCGCAGGGCTGCCTTTCGACATTCAGAACGGTCGTTTGTATGTGAGTCTTCAGGATGATGCGACCGGGGATATTCGCACAGAGGCCATTGACGTGGATCCGGATCGCATGTCGGTGCAAGGCTTGCTGGCCGCGTTCAACGAAATCGATCACATGAACGCAGGTCTGGACTCGCTCGGGCGGTTGAACCTGTTCAGTGACTCCGGTTACAAGTTCGACTTTAGCGCACGCTTGGACAGCGAACCGGACGATGCAGGCAGCTTTGGTGGAGGTCGGGCCACACTGGGTTCTACGTTGGCGGGCCCCTACAACCTAGCGGCAGGCAGTACTGTGATTTTGGACGGCGGTAGCGGGCCGGTCACGCTGGCCTTTCAAACTAGCGACTTTGACGACATCGCCAACGCAACCGCGATTGAAATTGCGAACCTGATCAATGCAGACTCAGCCATGGCCAGCGGTGGAATCCGCGCGGCTGCGGTCGGAGATCGCTTGGTCCTTCAGAGTTTGACCGAAGGCAGTACCGAGTCTGTGCAAGCGGCGGGTGGTACTTCCTTGGGAGCGTTGGGCTTTGGCGTGGGCGAGGGTGCGACCGGACGGGACGCAAGCTTCTCGATTGAGGCTTCCGGTCGGTACACCGGCGATATCAACCGAACCGTCTACTACCAACCCCTGGGTGATGGAGTCATCGGCAGTACGCCGGGTCTCCAGATTCAGGTTGTCAGCGAGGACGGATCTCCCGTAGCTGTCTTGGACGTCGGTGAGGGCTATGTGCCCGGCACTCGCTTGGACGTGGGCGACGGCCTTGAAATCAGCTTTGGCTTTGGAGAGGTCTCGGCCACGAACCGGGAAGTCTTCAAGCAGGACTGGATCGCAGATTCGGATTCCAGCGATGTCTTGGTCGCCTTTGGCGTGAACTCCTTCTTTGTTGGTGACTCAGCCGCTTCGCTGGGCGTTGCCGCAGACATTCAGGAGAACCCGAGTCGACTGTCCTATTCCAGCCTTGGCACCTCCGGCGACAACGGCTCCTTGCTCAAGATTTTGAGCTTGCAAGACACCACCGTCAACGACTTGGGGGTCTCAATTCCTGAGTTCTTCAGCCAGGTTGTGGGCGACGTGGGTTTCAACATCGC
>JAESRM010000126.1 GCA_016764635.1 Planctomycetota bacterium | reverse complement strand
GCGGTGTCGCTAGCGGCTTGAGCACTGCGTTGGGCCAAGCTGCGGACTTCTTCCGCGACCACGGCGAATCCCTTGCCGGCTTCACCGGCCCGGGCGGCTTCCACGTTGGCGTTGAGTGCCAAGAGGTTGGTTTGGAAGGCCAACTCGTCAATGGTCTTGATGATGTCAGCAATGCGCTCGCTGGACGCAGAGATTTCGTCCATGGCTGAACTCATGTTGTTCATCTGTTCCATGCCCTTCGAAGCGGATGTTTCCGATGCTTTGGCGAGGCTAGCAGCGTTTTGGGCATTTTTCGTGTTGTTTTTGGTCTGCTCAAGAATCTGACCCACCTGGGCGCTGATGGACTGCAGGTTGGCAGCTTGTTGGGTCGCACCCACAGCCAAGGACTGGGAGGAGGAGCCTACTTGGGCAGCGCCTTCCGCAAGGGAAGAGGAAACGCCATCCACGTTGACAAGGATCTCTTGCAGGCTGCCGACCAACTTGTCGAAGCTTGCGGAGATCGGGGAGAGCTCGTCTCCGCCATTATCATTGATGCGGATCGAGAGGTCGCGTTGGTTGTCCACACGGTCGATGTTGGATACCAGGAATTCGATGCGACTGGTGACGGACCGGAAAATCCACATCCCCGCGGCGGCCACAAGCAGGATAGATATACCAGCGAGGATTCCATTGAGCAGCAGGTGCGTTTGGGCCTGTGAGCTGATGCCACTTACGTTGTTGGTGAGAGCACTCGCCAAGCCAACTTCAATATCTTTTAGCAGGGTCAAACGTTCCGTGCTGGCTTTGAACCAGGTGGGAGCGGTCAATGCGCTACCTAGATGGCCCTTGTTTTTGGCGAGGGCCTTCATGGCGTCGGCGGTCTACTCAGACCAGGCCTGGAGCGCAGGTGAGTTTGTGTCGGATCCTTTTTCTAAGATCGAAGGCAGTTGGCTGGACAGGGCGCGCAATGAGTTGAGTTGATTGCGATCATCGCTCGACAGGCTTGCGAGGCTGCTATAGGCGTCCAATTGCTCGTTGATTTGGCCAATCGCGCTTACGGGATTGGTCTTGTTGCGCAGGGCAGTCCCCAGGGGGCCTGACATCGCGAACGATTCGGTGAGTTGGTCAAAGGCGCGCGGCTTGCCGTTGCTCAAGGCCAATTCAAAGGTGTCCGAGACCATGACCTCCGCGGCTTTCGCAGCGGGCTTGGCCATTGCGGTTTGGAACAGTGCGTATTCCTCCTGCGTGCTTGTGCGCCCGAAAGCCGTGAAATATTCGCTCTGCTTGGCGGTGACTTCAGCGAGTTTTTTCATTCCGGCCCCTTGCAATGAATCACTGGCCAATGCCCCGCTTAGCAGGGCGCGTTCGATGCCAGCTCGTTCTTTGCCCTCAAGGAAAATGGCGAAGGATCCCAGGGAGCGTGCCACTTCGGCATTCTCACTTTGGTGAGCCATGGACGCGATCGAGCTCAGGAAAGCCGCATGCATACCGGTGTAGTAGCCAATGGCTTCGGAAGCTTTGACGGAGTGGTTGGAGACCGCGGTGCGCTGGCTTCCGATCTTGGATAGCTTGGCGAGCCCCGTTTGGAAGTTTTGGGCCACTTCAGTGCCATAGGCGTCCAATTCGAAATCGTCCAGGAAGGCGGAGAGGGCTGCGATCTTGATGTCGGTGGACTTGTGTTGGGCTGCGAGTTCGCTTGAGAAGAGCTTGCCATCTGACTTGAGAAAGCCAGCCGTGTATCCGCGCTCTTTCTGGGCTTCGTGGATGAGCGCACTCGTGTGCACGGCCAATTCGGTCAGCGACTGAATGGCGGTCATCTCACTGACGGTTTGGGTGTCTCGCAGAACGAGTTTGCTCCCATTGAATGCCATAAAGCATAAGGGGAGGAGAACGACGACTAGGAGTCTAGATTTGATTGATTGGAACATTGCGACATGGGCCGAGCGGGAACTCGGCAAGGAGATCTATTGCTATTTTTGTTATCGAGATCTCAATAGGTCGCCAGCCGCGTAATCGGCCATTGGCTTGGATGTGAAAAAAAGGGTCCCAGATGCGCTCCGAAAAATGGAAAATTCCTTCCGTGGGGGAGAGGTTGGAATAGATCTTGCCCCACATTGGAAGATTAGGGCATTCGTATTAGAACGAGGGGGAGAGGTTGAAATGGAGTTCAACCCAGGGTCCTGGGTCGTTGGCTCAGAACCCTGGGTTGGTTAACTCGCGACTCGAGAGGGGGCGAGTCTAGAAGGCTTCGAGCTCGTCGCTGAAATCAGTGTCGTCGAATGACAAACATTCATCAGGAGAAGCCGCGATCGGAGCCTTGGGCCTGATCGCCGGGGCTGTTTCAACCTTCGACGGGGGCTTGGTCACGATCGGAGGCGTGGAGGCGATGGGGCGTTTAGCTTCGGTCTTGGGGGCGTTCACGACTTTGGGCATGTCCATGATCTTGGGGCTAGTGGGTTTGGTGGGCCTGTTTCTGGTACCCAATACAAACTGGCTGACCAACCGTTCGAGGGTTATGCACTCGCCGGAAGATTGATCTGCCGCGGCAGCAAGCTCCTCGGAGTGAGCTGCGTTGTATTGCGTGACCTCAGCCAGTTCAGCCAGCCCCGTGTTGACGGTTTCGATCGCCTGGGATTGTTCCTCCGATGCAGTCGCGATGCCGCTCAGAATGACGTTCACCTGGTTGGTGCTTTGGGAGATTTCGTCCAGTGCCACTTTAGCTTGGGCAGCGATGGTCACGCCCCTTTGGGCACATTGCGTCGACTCGGAGATGACCGAGGCGGTGTCGCTCGCGGCTTGGGCGCTGCGTTGTGCCAAGCTGCGGACTTCTTCCGCGACCACGGCGAATCCCTTACCGGCTTCACCGGCGCGGGCGGCTTCCACGTTGGCGTTGAGCGCCAACAGGTTGGTTTGGAAGGCCAACTCGTCAATGGTCTTGATGATGTCTGCGATGCGCTCGCTGGACGCTGAAATTTCGTCCATGGCTGTGCTCATATGGTTCATTTGATCCATGCCTTTCTCGGCAGAGGACTCCGAGGCTTGGGCCAGGGCAGCTGCGTTTTGAGCGCTCTTCGTATTAGCCTTGGTYTGTTCGAGKACCGACTCAACCTGGGWGTTRATGGACTGYAGGTTGGCAGACTGCTCGGTCGCGCCKACGGCCAAMGACTGTGAAGAGGACTTGACCTGGTTTGAGCCTTCGGCCAAGGAAGTRGAGACCTCGCCCACGTGKGAYARGGTTTCTTGCAGYCTTCCAACYAGWGTGTCGAAGCTRCCAGCGATGGCSGASAGYTCGTCRCGRGTTCCRTCRTTGATGCGCAWRGTCAGRTCGCGSTTGGAGTCCACGGCCTGGATGTTGTCGACCATGAARGAGATTCGSCCGGTGACGGACTTGAAGATCTGATAGCCGACGAGGGCCACCAACAGAATGGATAGCAGACCCAGTGAGCCGTGGATGAGCATCCTGGATTGGGCTTGGCTTTGGATGTCCAAAGCACTAGCGATGAGAGCTTCGGCCAATCCATGTTCGACTTCGCGGAGGGAACCCAGTCGGGCTGTGCTCGCTTCAAACCACTGGGTGGCCGTGAGGTCGGTGGATAGTTTGTGTGCGCTGACCGCAAG
This sequence comes from Planctomycetota bacterium, assembly GCA_016764635.1. Taxonomy (GTDB): domain Bacteria; phylum Planctomycetota; class UBA1135; order UBA1135; genus NORP259. Next base: position 7,853 of record JAESRM010000126.1, on the reverse strand, counting down.
GGCTTCAACGGCCTCGTTGGCCTCATGGGACCAATAACCGAAACCTGCTCCGCCCGATTTTTCATGCTCCTTGAGTACTTTAGGCAGTTCAGACACTAGACGTCGCAGGCTTGCAACGTGCAGGACGCAGTCCTCATTGAGACCCTCAAGAGCACCGTAGGTGTCGAGCTCCGCGTTCACTCTGGCGATGGCTTGCTCTAAATTTCCGTCCGCAAGGGCGGCGACCCCCAAGGGGCCACTGAAAGTAAATGAAGCGGCCAGATTTGCAAAGGCTTCGGGCTTTTCATCGTGGAGTGCGGCCTTGAAAGTGTCTTGCACCATTTTCTCCGCTTTGCGTGCGGTGGCTTGAGTCATCACGCTCTGGAAGATTTCATTCTCTTCCGGGGTACTCGTGCCATGGAAAATGTCGAAGTACTCATTTNGGCGAGCTGTGATCTCGGCAAGGGATTTGAGTCGGTCAGTTTCAAGCTCATGTGCCGCCAGTGCGCCACTGAGGACGGCTTGCTCGACACCCGCACACTCTTTCCCCCTAAGGAACATGGCGAATGAGTTGAGGGATTGCGCGAGGATTGCATCCTTACTTTCGTGGGACATGGCCGCGATCGAAGTGATGAAGTCGCGGTGCATATTGGTGTAGTACGCAACAGCCGTTACCGGTTCAATCGATTGGGCGGTGATCGCCTTACGCTTGTTTTGAATGTCGTGGAGCTGCGCCATTCCTTTACCGAAGGGAGCCGTGACTCCATCCGAATGATGTTCCAGGTCAAAGTGATCTAGGAACTCTTGCAGATCCTCGATTCTTGCATCGGTGGCTTTTCGCTGGACGGGAAGTTCGGTTGCGAACAACTTGCCTCCCGAGTTGACAAAGCCAGCGGTATATCCACGCTCTTTTTGAGTTTCGTGAATGACCGCGCTTGTGAATGAGGCCAGTTCCGCCATGGATTCAATCGCAGCCATTTCATCGGTTATGCCCTTGTCCACAATGAATGAGGAGATACCGGTGAAGGCGAGTAGGCAAAGTGGCAGGAGGATGACCACTAACAGTCGTGCTTTGATTGTTTGAAACATATCTTTTGGCTCGTAGGCGTTCCGCTGAGCGGGCGGGCGTGCTCAGCCTCCTACTTATCGGGGAAAGTACCTTTGAGGACATTGCCAGATATGGAGCCGTGCCAGATTCACAAGTAATCCCTCGTGAGAGAGACCCAGTGTGTGATTTGGGCACTTCTAATGAAGGTCGCATGATCCCGATGTTGATCCAGCGTGCCTTCTTTTCCTATTCGCTCCGAAGCGTCTTGAAAACGAATTCAGCCGGAACTCCGATCGGAACCACCTGCACAATGCCGGTAAACGCATGGCTGCAAGGCTCGGAGAAACCTCTCTTGCGGGCAACGAAGGTCACGGTCTTTTCAGCAATGAAAGTCGAGGGCGCTGCAGCGCCTGTGTCYGCATTCAACCCCGATGGAAGGTCGATCGCCAAGGTCCGGATTGAGTGCTGTCGGCAGGCTCTGTTGATGCCCTCGAGTGCTTCGCGCATTTCCATTCGCAGCGGGCCTTGCAGTCCTGTTCCAAGCAGCGCATCGATAGCAAGGTGGCAATCGAACCAGGAGTGCTGCGTGCCGAACAATGGGGTCATTTCAATGCCCAGCTTGCGCGCGACTTGGGCCTGGATCATGGCGTCACCTTGCAGTTCGTGGATTTCCTTCCCAAACAGCACTTGGACTTTTACCCCACATAGATGCAATTGCCTGGCGATTACATAGCCGTCGCCACCGTTGTTTCCAGTTCCGCAAAATATGACCGCACGGGCACCCGATTCGGGCAGCATCTTCAGTGCTACCTGCGCTGCGTGAATGCCTGCGTTCTCCATGAGCAACAAACTCGGGAGGCCCAGCTCTTCGCTAGCCATGCGATCGACCCTATGTAACTGCTCGGCCGTTAGGTGAACGGGCCCGCCAAAGATCTCTTGCAGTTGCGCTTCGTAATTCATGAATCGACGTTCAATCCTGGTTGGGGGGGGGGAGCTCAGGCGCCTTCGAGCGAAGTCCTAGTCAGACATCATTCGATAGGGCCTCTTGGAATCCAGGCAAGCCATGGGAGACCCCAGATAGTAGCTCGCAACTGAAGGCCWGGTGCCGCATCGCARCAAACCGYCCGGGAATCCTCCATGGGCCTRATTTGCCCTAATATYCCCTCCACGGAAGGGTTTGATGCAGAGCCCCATCTACCTATACTGGTCGCGCTGCATTCGCGGCCCTCCAACCACCTCCAACCCCTCCAACGATATGATCGATACAGGCGCGCAAGCACCCGACTTCGAGCTGGATAGCCACCTTGATACCAAGGTCAAGCTGTCGAGCTTCAAGGGTGAGAAGAACGTTCTTCTCGTATTCTACCCGCTCGACTTCACCCCGACATGAAGCCTCGAAATCCCGGGACTCAACGGCTTGCTTAGCAAGTTCGAGTCCTGTGATACCCAAGTTATGGGTATCAGCGTTGATAGCAAGTTCTGTCACAAAGCATGGGCCAGTGGTTTCGCTGGAATCAACTACCCCTTGCTCGCCGACTTCCACCCCAAGGGTGACGTCGCGAAGGCCTACGGCCTCTGGCTCGAAGAGCCGGGCATCGGCGATCGCGCCACCGTGCTGATCGGCAAAGACGGCACCGTCAAATGGTGCGAATCCGTTGGCCCCGGCGGAGTCCGCCAGCCCATGGAAATGCTGAAAAAGTGCCAAGAACTCGCCTAACAAGGCTCCCGAGTTTCAAGCAATCCGTCAGGCAGGACCCCGGTCCACCTGACGGATTTTTTCGTGCCCCTTCCTCTTGCGGGCGGCAGTCAGTGCGRCCGGTGCCTCGGAGGCGCGAACCATGAATTCAACCAGGCGGGTCAATGGGCCGCGCCAGCGGATATGGCTAAAGCGCACAGGGCTCGGTGTGGGTTGACCGTAATGAGACGACAGGCGGTTCCCCGACCCAATCCCTGTCAGGGGGGTAGGATTGGGGTAGATGATTTTTTCATTGATTCGAGACGAAAAGCCGGGTAGACCTGTGTTTGCGGGCTTACCGCCTATTCTCTTTACAATCCGGCGCCGAAATGGCGGCGAGTGGGATTGCCCTTGATGGCCGTCTTCACCCGATTGAGGTACTCATTAAAAACTCAAACTTAAGGAACGCGCTTCCTTCCTTCGCCAGCTGGGAACCTCAACAGCGACCCTCGTTTTGTAGCCCCTGCTCTAAATGACTTCCGGCTTCTGATGTCGTCCCCTTGTTTTGACACGGGTATGGATCCATTTACGGTAGATCAAGGAGATGTGGATGATGATCACTGGCTACAAAATGAAGCCGTTCCATTCGCCCCGGACATTCCAAGTGCTTTTTTCAAGGCACCGACCAATGGGGTTCCCCGAATCCGCGGTCTCCAAATAGACCGCGGAGCCCTTGAGCGTTTTTGATTGGCCAGACCCCATGTGAAGGTGAAGTGAGAACGACTTTCACTAGTCGAGACCAGACCCCCTCCCCTTTGTACTGAATTCCATGAAGACTCTCCTCCATCACGCCGAGTACATTGCGGCCATCTTTATGCTGATGTGCTCCTTAGGAGCGCAGGGTCGCACGGATGACTATCATCTGCAAAACCCAGACCTTCGGCGCTGTGGATTCTTTGGTGAGAATGTGGCTAGTCAAGGGGAGTGGCTTATGGCGGGGGCATCTACCTGTACTGGAACGGGGCAGTCTGGGAGGGGATCCATGACCGTTTATCGACGTGGAGGGCAAGGGTACTTGCAACACCAAGTTTTGAGCCCGAACTCTGGAGTGGGGCAATATTTCATGGGCGAAACCGGCGTCGATTTATCGGGGATCGTTTTCGTCGGTAGTTGTTACTCCTGGCCCGACCAGCTCAGTCCGGAGGGAAAGGCCTTTGTCTATGAACGGAGTGGCGACACGTGGAATCTTACCGCAGAGCTGGTGAGCCCCCTCGTGGGGTCTACTGGCGGGTATTCGACTGACGTCGCTACCGGTGGTCAAACCATCTTTGTCTCAGCTCCATTTGTTGGGCCGAGCGGGGGGTCAGGAGGGCAAACCACTCCGGGCGCGATACACATCTACAGGAAAATCAGCGGCCAGTGGACCCTGGTACAACTCTGGACCCCTCCGAACGATCCGGCTTTCGACCTTGCGATGGCCGGGAATCGAATGGCTGCGGACGAGCAGGTCTTAGCTTGGGGATCGGAGCCACTGAATACCCTGTTCATCATGGAGCCCGACTCCAACGGTGTGTGGGACCTCGTTGCAAGCATTCCGAATTTCTCGCCGCGGCAAGACGTTTATGGATGGGATATCGAAGTGGATGGGGACACCATAGTGGTCGGCGTCGAGGACATGCTGGCCCAAGGTTTGGGCATGGTGCATGTGGTGAGGAAAGTGGCTGGATCCTGGGTCATGACCGATACATTGCAAGCGCCCGACCCCAATGGGCACGGGGACGGCTTTGGTTACAGCGTGGACTTACGTGGTGATCGGTTGGCTGTGGGAGCACCCTATGCTGGAGACTTAGGTGGCGGCAGACGCTCACCGGGAGCTGCATACCTCTACGAGCGTGATGCCGCGGGCGGCTGGAACTTCGAGTACAAGTTCGTGCGGCCCGACGGGGTCATGTGGGACATGCTCGGTTCCTCGGTGGCGATTGGGGACGATTATTTGTTGGTGGGCGACCGGGTGGGCTATGTGCCTCCCACCAATGTCAATGGGGCTGCGTTTGTCTTTGAGTTGCCCATGGGGCAGGAGAGCTGCTCGGGAGTAGCGAACTCGACTGGGCGTGCGGCTGGCTTGGAAGTCGTCGGTACTTCCGTAGCAGCGACCAATTGGATTACGCTGCGGGCTATCGATCTCCCCTCTAACGCCTACGGCTACTTCCTAGGATCCAGGGCACCCGGTTGGCTTCCTGGCGCGGGCGGCAGTCAAGGCAATCTATGCCTCGGAGGTGCGATCTATCGTTTCAATCAGGCGGGCCAATGGGGCGCAGCCAACAGCAACGGCCAAAGTGAGATGCGCCTGGACTTGGCGCACCYGCTGGCCAATCAAGWCAACCCTATCCTGGCCGGAGAAAACTGGAGCTTCCAGTTCTGGTACAGGGACCACAACCCACAACCGACAACAAACTTCTCCGCAGCGATCGAAGTCCAGTTTCGTTAGAGGACCGAAAGGAACACTGCAACCGGGACCATCACCAGTACGCTCACAGAATGGCCCAGACTGTTGCGTTGTGCCGGGGAGAGCGGGCGCCCCAAGGTCGGTGCGGGTCGGTGCGATTTGGGGAGGACTTGATGTTGTGGCCCTGAAATGGGGGGGATCGGGTAAGTTCTTAGGGGTATGAAATGGTTCACGATCTTTTGCTTGGGCTTGATTGGCCTGCTGTCCCCGGGGGCGGTTGCCCAGGAGGGGAATGAGGCGCCTGCGCCGGTTTCGCGGGATGCGATCGACTCGGCGATTGGGCGCGGGGTGGATTTCTTGGTGAAGGATCAGGACATGGATGGTTCTTGGCGTTTTGATACGCGGACCCATCGGGCGGGGGTCACAGGGCTTTGCGTTTATACCCTGCTGAAGGGCGGCCTCTCTCGGAATCACCAGGCCGTGCAGCGCGGTTTGGCTTTTTTGGATGTGTGCGAGGCGACGACTACCTATCAAGCGGCGTGCATGATCTTGGCCTACGGTGAAGCGGATGCGAATCGCTACAGGGCGCGCCTGCAGAAGCTCACCGACTCGCTTGTGGAATGGAGCGATGGGACTTGGGCCTACCCCTATGGTGCCAAGGACCTCTCGAACACGCACTTTGGCACCATGGGTTTGCACCACGCGCGGCGCTTGGGTTTGAAGATTCCAGAGAAGCTCTGGAAGCGCATCGCGCGGGCGATATTGCGTCAACAATTAGATGGGGGCGGGTTTGCTTACAACTCGGGCAATCAACCGACGCTTTCCATGGGGGCTGCAGGTATTGGCGTGGCTTGCATGGTGCGCGAAGCCTTGCAGAGTTTGGGCTCAGGTTATCGCTCTGAACTTAAGGACCTGGACGCGGCTATTGGCGCAGGCTTGGGTTGGTTCGATGCGAATTACAATCTGCACGAGGAGCCCTGGCTGGGCAATGTGGACGGGCGCCGTTGGGACTTCTACTTCCTATATGCACTTCAGCGCGTGGGTCTGCTCGCACCTGCCAGAACCATCGCTGGGCATGACTGGTACCAGGACGGCGCGCGTTGGCTGCTCAAGAATCAGAAGGACACGGGCCAATGGGGCACACCCTACGGGGAAAAACAACCGAACACCTGCTTGGCGATTCTCTTTCTACGGCGCGTGTCCGGACCTTCCACCGGATCTAAGAGTTTGGCCAAGCGAGTCTTTCGCACGGAGGACCCGGACGCCGACATGACTCTGGTGGTGGCTGGCGAGTCACCCATGCGGGTTTGGATCGAGAGCTTTGACGAGTTGATTTTGGATTCCTTCGAGTGGCCGGAGGAAGAGGGCAAGGGGCTGCGCATCGCGGGCGTTCAGTATTGGTCAGGTGAGCAATTGCTGGCCGAGGTGGCGGGTGATGGCTCCGGACCGGCGGGCAACAAGCAGTTCATGGCCGAGTTGGCTTTTGATGGACCCGGTGCCTATGGGATCGTGGCGGTCGTGAAGGTCGTACCGCCACCGGGCGAAATGGAGGGTCACATGGAGCTGCGTACCATGGTCCTTCCGATCGAAGTTTCCGTGGGCATGTTGCCCTGGATGCGCGATGCCATCGACGACCACTCGCGCAATTTACTGCGCGATACGCGCGTGCGCTGTTCGACTTCTTCAGACCTCAACGGCCATTGGGCGGGCCTTGGAGCGGTGGATGGGTTGATGGGCCGCGGCTGGGTTTGCGAAGCAACGGATGCAGAGCCTTGGATTACTTTGGACTTGTCTGATGCCCAGCGCGGCAATGTGCTCGTGTTCTCCCATGCGAGCGAGGCGGGCAATGACAACAATGCATTCGCTCGGGCTGGCATATTGGAGGTGCAAATCAACAAGAAGAAATGGGTCCGGGTGGAGATGGACCTGGACGAGCACCGCAAGACGCGACYTGTGCTCAGTCGCGTTCAGAAAGTGCGCCGCATCAAAGTGCGACTACTAGAGATGACGCCAGGATTGCGGCATGGCAAGGCGGGCGGCCTCATGGAAGTGGAATTGCACTCCGTAAAAGGCGCGCGTTGATCGCCTTTGGGCCCGCATATGACGGCCGAGCGGTAGGATGGGTTCATGCAAAGCAAAGCCACCACCGTAAAAGAGTATCTGGCCGAGTTGCCCGACGATCGACGCAAGGCGATCATGGCCCTGCGCAAGGTCATCAAAGCCAACCTGGGCAAAGGTTTTAAGGAGGGCATGCAGTACGGCATGATCGGCTACTTTGTGCCGCACACCGTGTATCCCAAGGGGTATCACTGCTCGCCGGAGCAGCCCTTGCCGTTTTGCAGCTTGGCGTCGCAGAAGAACCACATGGCGTTCTATTCGTTCTTCCTCTACATGAATCCGAAACAGTTGAAGCTGTTTCAGGATGAGTGGAAAGTCAGCGGGAACAAGTTGGACATGGGCAAGTCCTGCGTCAAGTTCAAGAAGCTGGAGAATGTGCCCCTGGAGGTGATCGGCAATGCGGTGGCGCGTGTCTCTGTTGAGGATTACGTGGCGGGCTACGAGGCTACTTTTGGGAGTAACGGCAAGCCTAAGTCCACGAAGAAGAAGGCGACCAGGAAGTAGGTGGGTACTTGCCATGGGGGACTTACCCCTTGAGCCTTAGCGGGGATACGGAGCCGTAGCAAAGATACCCGGTTTCTCCTCTT
>JAESRM010000245.1 GCA_016764635.1 Planctomycetota bacterium | reverse complement strand
CCCGGGGACCCGGGCGGAGGGCGAGCGCGAGGACGACGTGGTCACCGCCATTAAGAAGGAGCGCAACCAGCGCCTCCTGAAGGCCGCGGAGCGCGTGCAGCGCGCCCGTTTTGCCCGCTACCACGGCAAGCAGGTCGAGGCCTGGGTGGACTCSGTTTCCGAGCGCGACAACCGCATTYTGCTRGGGCGYACGCGCCAGGGCATGGCGGTTTCTTTCCCYGGGGATGCTTCCCTGGTGGGCACCATGGCCCCGATCCTCATTGCCGAGACCACGGCATATGGAATGGGCGGCAGCCTCATAAAGGGATCCTGAGGGTCCTGGCGGGGAATCCTGGACCCAGGAACCGCCCAAAATACGCGCCAGAGCCCCTTTTTGTGGGGGACATGGGCCCTCTTTCAAAAAAAACTGAGCTAGGACCCTTGCRGAGCTTGATGCAAGGCCTCTCTGACACTAATCTCTTGCCCCTTGAACACCTCCTTCTGGCGGTGTCCGTTCTTCGATCGTATCRACGAACATTTTCCCGATCCGCTCTTAGAGACTTTGCCCCGAGCATYYCAGCAGGCCCTGCCAAGCTGAGATCCCYTTCCGATGACGACTACTTCTCACGTCCGTGCCGCCGATGTCGAGGAACGCTGGTTCCTTTTTGATGCTTCCGAGCACGCTCTTGGCCGTATGGCAGCAGTGATTGCCTTCCAACTSATGGGCAAAGACCGGCCGACCTACACTCCTAGTGAGCCCGGCAACACCCACGTCGTCGTGATCAACGGGATCAAGCCCCGTTTGAGCGGCACGAAGGCCAGCACCAAGATCTACCARCACTACACYGGTTACCCCGATGGTCGCCGCGAAGTGAACATCGAGAAGGTTGCTGAGAAGCGTGGCAAGGACATCGTGACCTTGGCCGTGCGTCGTATGCTTCCCAAAGGTCGCCTTGGGCACACCATGCTCAAGAGCCTCAAGGTTTATGACGGTGCGGAGCATCCCCACACCGCGCAGCAGCCCGTCAAAGTTGACGCGACCCTCTAGTCTCCCCGCACACCTACATACACGGGTTCCCTTCGGGACCTGAAACCAAAATACTATGGCAGTCATCAACCCTTGGACCTGGGGCCTCGGCCGACGCAAGTCCGCTATCGCCCGCGTGCGCATCAAGCCCGGTGCGGGCACATTTGTCATCAACGGCAAACCCCTTGAAGATTACTTCAAGACCCTTCAATCCCGCACCGAGGCCGTTTTGGCCCTGGGCGTGCTTGAGAATCCCAAAACCTACGATGTGTTCTGCAACGTGGGCGGCGGCGGCATCACCGGTCAAGCCGGTGCTGTGGCCCTCGGTTTGGCCCGTGCCATCAAGACGATCAACCCCGCGACCTTCGAGTCCCTTCGTGAAGAAGGCCTCTTGACCCGGGACTCGCGCTCTAAGGAACGTAAGAAGTACGGTCGACGTGGTGCACGTCGAGGCTTCCAGTTCTCCAAGCGTTAATCGGCCACTTTACCGATTTGCTCCGCGCGCTTTACGGGAAGTCCTTTGGGTCTTCGCGTAAGGCGCGTAGTCTTTACACCCGCTCTTACCGCATGGGCCCTGTCCCGGCCCGCGCACTCCATCTCCAGTCCTAGACCTCCGAAACACCATGGCCGGCCACTCACATTCAGCAAACATCAAGCACCGCAAGAACGCGGTGGATGGCAAGCGTGCCAAGATCTTCAGCAAGCTGGCTCGCAAGCTGATCTCAGCCGTGCGCCAGGGTGGGGACGATCTGGACACCAACCTGAAGCTCAAGTACGCGGTGGAAAAGGCCAAAGCGGCCAACATGCCCAAGGACAACATCGAGCGCGCCATCAAGAAGGGCGCCGGTGACAAGTCCGGAGATGCGTTCGAGGAGCTGGTCTACGAAGGCTACGCCCCCGGCGGCGTGGCGCTCCTGATCTGCTGCCTGACCGACAACCGCAACCGCACCGCGCCCGACGTGAAGTACACCTTGGAGCACAACGGCGGCAACCTGGGTTCCACCGGCTCGGTGGCCTTCATGTTCAAATTCCGCTCGATCTTCGTGGTCGAAATGGGCGAGCGCGATGAGGACCAGATGATGGAGGTCGGCCTCGAGGCCGGCGCCGATGACGTGCTAGTCGAAGACGACGTGGCCACCATCGAAGGCAGCCCCAACGACTTCCTAGCCATCAAAGCCGCCCTAGAAGAAGCCGGAGTCGCCATGCTCTCCGCCGAGATGGGCTACCTACCCGAAACCACCTCCGAGGTCGAAGACAAGGAAATAGCCAAAGGCATCCTCAAGCTCATCGACACCCTAGAAGACAACGAAGACGTACAAAACGTCTACGCCAACTACGTCATGCCCGACGCCTGGCTAGAAGAACTAAGCTAACAGCCAACGGCCGCAGAGGAGAGCATCGAGACCGGACAACTTGACTCTTTTTGCGGGCGCCCCACGCCTTGCTTTCTCCAACCCGCAAGCCCGCCCGCAAAACGATTCAAGTTATCCGGTCTCGGTACTCRACTCGGTACTCGGTACTCGGTACTCGACGCGGACACGGAAAGTTCAGTCGCAGAGTGGAGGTGCCGCCAAAGTGAAGGGCAAGCGCGTTTGCTTGCTCGCACCACCAATCGACCCACAACTACATTGGCCCCAATAGCCAACTGAAGCGACTGAGGGGGTTCGCCAACTGCGCGTGTCGAAACTCATTTGGAAACATCGCGAGAATCTGGCTGTAACCCCTTGCGGAAATTGTGTGAGGCCACTTACGTTGGTGAGCAGCGGCCCGCGCTTGTGAGCTGCCAGCATTTCAACCACCTTTGCCATTGCACTCCATGAAGGTCTTTTCGCTTTCGAGTGGGCTTGCCGCTTTTACCGGCCTAGCCTCCTTGCTCCTTGCTCCTTGCTCCTTAGCCGCAGCACCCTTGCAAGGTGATCCCATTCTCCGTCAGAGCCCCTGGACATTGAACGATTACCGGGCTCTTCCCAGCACCATTCAAGGGGCGCAACCCGGTTCGGCATACCGCGCGATCAACTTGGACGGAACCCAGCGAGTAGGCGGTTTCCTCGGTTTCCAATCCGCCGGCAATCCTTTCGAGAGTCCCTGGCGAGGCACTCAARCCCACAATTCAGTGTGGTTGGCCAACGGCGCAGTAGGCCAGTGGCAAGTAGATATCGCACTCGATTCCGATGGACCGACCTGGTTGATCGGGCGCACCTACAACTCCCTGCAAAACAGTGGTGGTTTGGACAGCAACGGCTACCAGGGCCGCAATTGGTTCCAAATGGCGCAGCCGGAGATCCAACTAGCGGAGCATGCCAGCAACGATGCGCTGGACACCCTGTACCTGATCCACGGCGTGGATCGCTTTGTTGAATTCGAAAGAGTCAACAGCACCTCGGACACCTACGTGGGCACCAACGGCGCAGCCGGCGTTTTTGTACGCGCTGATGGAGCCACAGGACAGCCCGATATTTGGACTTACACCGACACGGCCTCAACAACCTACAGCTTCTATGGCTTTGACGGCGACGCTGGACTCGCGGCCGGTCAAATCTGGAAGAAAACGGACGCGGCGGGCGAGAGCGCTTATGTCGGCCATGTCAGCGATGCCGCCCAGTCGATCCTCAACGGTTACGAAAGCGGTAAACTACGTTGGTGCTTCGACAGCGAGGACCGCCGCTTTGAGTTCTCATACAGCGCGACCGCGATCGGTGGGGCGCTTCGCCTGGAGTCCGTCGTGGGGCAAGAATACAGCGGCAGCTCCTGGTCCAATCCGGGCACCATTACAGAAGTGGCGCGTGTGGAATACGGCTACGTGACCAGTGGCGATGCAAGCGCCCTCGGCAACCTTCAGCAAGTGGTCACGACCTCGCCTCTCTCTTCGCCGGGCGTGGACGAAACCCGCGTGTTGCACTATCGCTATTGGGATGCAGCTGCGCTCAACCCGAACGGCTTGAAATACATGCTCGATGCGGAAGCCAGTCGCCAAGCGGACTTGTCGGACAACGCTTCCTTGGACCAAAGCCTAGGCAGCATGACGGACAGCGCCATTGGCGCGTTTGCAGCCGGCTATTGGGAGTATGACTCCGCTGGTGTGTGCGATGCGGCCACGATTGGCGGCGGTTGCGGTTGTTCAGGCAACTCCCAAGCAGGCTTGCATGGCTACTCCTACGAGGACAACGCCAATTACACGGCTTCTAGCACTTACAACGACACGGACTGGAAGTCGCGGGCGATCATCGCCCAACCGGAAGGTCGCTRCTTGACCCARTACTTCGATGGGGTCGGKCAATGCYTGAGCGTGGTTGAAAGCGTSGGGCCTCCCGCTTCCGCCTCGGACCTTTGGGTCACCAAGGTGGTGCGTGGCTCGGATGGAACCCTGCGCATCGTCGCGACCCCAGCGGGCACGACCTCATACAACCACAGCGATGGCAGCAGTGCGCTTAATTCGGCGAGCGGCCTCATCTGGCTGTACCTGAGGCATTCGAGTGGGGAACTTTCAGGTTTCATGCACGAGACGCGCAGGTTTGATGGCTTGGGGGATCCGGGATCGATCGATTTTAGTTTGACCTTGGATCAGCACACCTTGGCGGTGGGGGATGGCTTCGTTCATCGGCCCATTGTGACCGAGCAATGGGCGTATCAGCAGGCGACGCTGACCGCTGGCGCGGGACCCGGCGCGATCCTTACCAGCCAGTCCTATCAGTGGCATGCGGGCACCTTGATGCCCTCCGAGATCCTCGTGACGCTACCGGCGGTGGCTGCCAGTCATCACGGCTCCGGGTTGGCCATCACCAACAGGAGCTACTCCGACTTGCAGGGGCGCACGACCTGGACGCAGAACAGCGAAGGCCTTTTGTCGCACACGACATACGACTTTGGGCGCGTGGTCCAGCGCATCGAAGATGCGGACACGAATGTGTTGCCGGCAGGTGATGTTCCTGGCGGATGGGCCAGTACCGCCGGGGCCTATCACCGGGTCAGCTCAACCACCTACGACCGGGCTGGAGAAACCGACCAAGTCTATGCAGATGGAAATGGGGTGCGAAGTCACCTGACCCGTCTAGCCGATGGCCGGCGAGTGAACTTGCGCGTTCCCTATTCCACCGTTGGTGGACTGACCTACGGGGTCACCAGCGTGAGCTTTGAAAACCAGGCGGGCTATGACGAAGCGAGTGGGGCCTTGGCAACGTCGGGCTTTGCCACGGTGGACTTGGCGGCTTTGATCTCGACCACGGAAAGCGATCCCTTGACGTCCCTGAACACGTCCGGTGTTGCGCGCTGGTCGACCAAAATCTACGGTTTGGGCGGCACCCAGATGACGGAGAGCCGCAGTTACTTCTCCATACCCGCTTCTGGCGCTGGCACATCGGGCACCCACTATGACGCTACGGTGTACACCCATAACGACGCGGGGGAAGTGGTCTCCACAACGGCCCCNTATGGAACGGTCACTTGGGACATCTACGACGGCAAAGGCCGCATCACCCAGCGTTGGGTGGGCACCAATGCCGAAGGCATGGACATGGGCGTACCCACGGGGGCAGGCGACATGACCATGACGGGTTCTTATACCTATGACATGGGGGCCTCGGGCGGAAACAGCCTGATGACCCAGGAGACCAGCCGCGTTGAGGAAACCAATGCGAATGAGCGCATCACCAGCTACGGCCATGATGCGCGCGGCAACCTTTTGGGGACYGCAAACTCCTCGGCACCGCACTCGGTGAATCAGCTCGACAACTTGGGTCGTGTGGTGGCCAGTGCGACCTATGATTCATTGGTGAACTTCTCCAACGCTTTGTCCGGCGGAGTGACCACCGAACCGGGCCGCTTGTCCTTCTACGAGTCGTTCTATGATGACCGAGGCCAGTTGTACCGCAGCATTCGCCACAAGCTGGACGCCAACGGGCAATCCACGGACTCCCTGGTGAGCGACATGTRGTACGACGATGGGGGTCACTCCATCAAGTCCCACGGGGGGTCCATGTCCAAGTCGTACTACGACCGACTGGGGCGTAGAACGCACAGCTTTGATCTGGCCGAAATGGAAACGGCCGTGGACAACACGGGCGCCAGCTCGGTGGCAGGCAATGTGGTCATGCAGGAGACGCAGACCGTCTACGAATCCGGCCTCAGCAGTCGAGTCCTGATGAATGTGACCATTGGCCGCTGGCCGGGAGACAACGGGGCTGGAGCGACGCTCGGAGCATTGGACTCGGGCGCGGATGGCACCTCGCTTACGGTGAGCGGTCCGGATATCTCAGGCCGCTACCAGATCAACGCCTATTGGTACGACGCATTGGGACGCCGTACCGAGTCCGTGCAACTGGGAACCAACGATCGCGAGGTCTTCTATCGGGGGGGCCTGACCACGCCCCAGCGCAGCGACACGGTCTTGCGCACTTCTTGGACCTACAATACAGACGGCACGATGCAGCAGGTCAAGAGCCCTAAGCGCATCAAGACCCGCTACGAGTACGACTCACTTGGGCGTACCACCAAGTTCACCGAGAACTACGTGGACGGCACACCCAACGCGAGTTATCCCGACGAGGATCGGGTCACGCGTTCTGGGTACACCAATGGACTGCGCACCAGCCTTGTCCTTGAAAAGCCGAGCGGCGACCTGACCACCACCTACGTGTTCGGTACGAGCAAGGGCGCGGTGCCCAACTCAAAAATCGCCACAGGCCACCTGCTGGCGCGGGTCAGCTACCCGTTAGCTTCGTCGGGCACCCAGCCGGAATCGAGTTTTGCTTACGACGTGCAGGAGCGTACTTTCTGGAAGAAAGACGCCGCCGGCACCAAGCGTCAGTATGAATTCAACGACGCTGGGCGCTTGCACAGGGACATTGCCCTAGAACTGGGCACAGGAGTCGACGGCACCGTGCGAATGCGCGAATACCTGTACGATGTGCGTGGAAAGATGACCGACGCCATTCAGTACGCCGACACCTCGGGTGTCACCGCCACCGACTCGACTCGCTTTGAGTTCGATGATTGGGGTTATACGACCCAGGTCAGCACGGACCCCGATTCCGCCATGGGCGCATCGGGCACCCCTGCATCCCACATCAACTACGCATACGAAAAAGCACCCTTGGGGCGGCGCACAGTGCGGCCTACCACGACCACCTACCCCAGTGGCGAGGGATTCCAGCTGCTCTACAACGGCCCGGATTACAACGACGCGCTCTCGCGCCCCAGTTCCATGGAGGAGATCAGCACCAGCGGCATAGTCGCCGATTGGAACTACCTGGGCTGGGGTCAAATCGTAGGCATGTCCTACCCCGACGCGGACATCTCCATGACCATGCTCGGAGCCGGCAACACCAGCCTGCCCAGCCTCGAYCGCTTCGGTCGTCGYACCAAGCTGCGYTGGAATCGCACCSTGCCYTCGGGCAAYGTSACCCTGCTCAACATGCACTACGGATACGACTGGGACTCYTACATGACCTCCACCGACGACAAGGTCATGGACGGTTACGACGAGCAGTTGACCATTGACGGSCTGGGTCGCATYCAGGTCTATGAGCGCGGYTTGCARWCGGCCGGTGGTTTCACCGACCGCAGTTACCGCATGGATCGCACGTTTGACTCYTTGGGCAACATGACGGCCATYACCGTGGATCGMRATGGGGACGGCATGTTCACCGGCACSGGGGAGAGCAGCGARAGCCGTACTTTCAATGAYGCKGGCGAGATCRTRACRCGCACSAGYYTGGAYCCTGCCGTGGGCRATCCGACMTGGTTTGCCGATGGCGCCATGGACTCCAGCGGSGAAGGYCAGCACAGCACCTATGACGCTTGGGGMAACCTGGTCAGGGTCGAAGTCGATGGCACGAACGMYTTGGTCCTRGCCCTRCGCCGCGACGCCCTGAACCGCATCATCGCCCAGCACGCGGATGAGACCGGGGACGGTTTGGCCRATGGGTCGGACACGATCTWCACCTAYCTACCCGACAGCTCGGGCCGCCCCCTGGCAGCCTTCAAGCAAGGCGAAACSATCCCGCGCCTAGAACGCCTCTTCGCAGGTCCCGAGTTCCTAACCGGATCCCGCGAGTCCCGCGACGACAACTCGGACGGCGTGCGMGAYCGCGTGACCTACGTGCTACCCGACGCCACCGGATCCGCTGCGGGCTTCTTCGACCTGTCCACAGGTCAAATGGAGCGCGTGCACTACAACCCCATGGGCGTGCCCACCTGCCTACCCAGCGGCGACATCAACGGCGACGGCAAAACCGACGCGGATGACTACGTGCTTCTGCGCTTGGACGTGGCCAATCAAACCTACGACGACAAAAGCGACCTGAACGCGGACGGCCTGGTCGACGTGTGGGACGCGGTGGATTACGAACCGAAAGTCGGTGGCACAGGAGTGCTGTCCCTAACCGGCAACACCCTAGGCCTACACCAAATGCCGCGCGCCAACGCCTCCTACCTGGCCGGAGCCCGCACCTTCTCAGAAAGCCTAGGCCGCTGGACATCCAAGGACCCGAGCGGGTACGTGGATGGCCCGTCCCTGTATCAAGGAATGCGCGGGAACGTGTTTTCGTTTGTGGACCGAGGGGGACGGCAAGGGAGGATGATTCCCTTAGATGATGAACACGTTAATCCTCCAATCCCAAGCGATGGGAGTGTTGCCAGAGGTGGATGGCATGGCCCTGGAGTTACTATGCACGGTTCACCCGACGCAGATGGTGGCGTTGGTATAGGCGTTGGAAATCCAGAGTCGGCCAATCCTGACGGAATTGACTTTTTAGCGTACACCATGGCCACTAGTTTCGGCGGTGTGCATCGAGAAGTGTCTGGCTGTAGTATTGACCGATGTAGATGCGTGTTTGATATTCTCTTGTTGGTAAATGTTGCACCTGTCAGCGGGCCGGGCGCAGATCCTGAAGGGCATGGTGGAGGGTGGCACGATCCCATAGAATTTCCGAAATGGAGTGCGTCGGGACTCGGGGATGGATTTGTCGTATCTAGGAATGAGGGTAAGGAGGGAGTAGGGATGAGCATATTGCTGTTTAGGGTTTCTAAAACCCTACAATGTGGATCCGCAGCGCAATTGACTCTTACCGGCAGAGCTCCACAGCGACAGCTTCAACTGCATATTGAATTCAATTGCGGAACGAGTTCCGATTGCTCAGGGGGGGGGCCTTCGGGCCCCTCTATTCCGAGCTGGTTTTCCCCGAGCTTGCCTGTTCCAGTAAGGGTTGGAGGTAGCGAGAATGAAAATGGTCCAACCACTCCTACGGGGCCTGCGGGTACACCTCCCGGGGGGCATCCCACTGGCCCGAGCACTCCGGTGGGGCCTGCGGGAACTCCTCCCGGGGGGCATCCCCCTGGCCCGAGCACTCCGGTGGGGCCTGCGGGAACACCATCTGGAAATCCTCCTGGTGGAATTGACGATTTGGAGGCAAACCAGTGAAGCATTCTTTAAACTCGAGCTTTCTCTGTACGCTTGGGATCCAGATCGCTTTTTTGGCGTCACCTATCTATCGATGCGGGGCGGTGTTCCGGAAAGTACCTGTGAAAGCCTGCGTGCCAAAAGGTTCTTCTGGCGGTACGCTTGAACCCACCCGTGTCACCCTATTTCATTCGATTACAGAGTTTCGACGGATTGGTGGGGGGGGTGATAGCGGTCAAAGTCGTTTGGGAAATTGGATAGTGCTGTGTGCTCTATTCTTGATGGTGTTCGGAGGAGGCAGTTGTTCGGTGCCGCAAAGTGAAGGGAGGGTCAAAGGGCCGGAGGACAGCATACGGCGTCAAGATGTTCATCCTGGCGGCGGGCTTTTGGAGGGCAAAGGCCGTTTGCAAGGTCTCCTCGTTGACGTGCCCGTTGCAAGGCTTCACAATCAAAATCAAAGCGAGACGGGACAAGTGATCAGTCCCGGTGCCAGAGAGGTAACTGTGTTGCCATTCGGGTCTGCAGCGGTGGGAGAACATCAAGCTCTTGTGGCGGCTATTGGTGCCGTTAATGTGCGCGGTCTTGGGCCGCGGACCGGGGTGCTTTTTCAGGTGGCAAGCGTGCTGTCCAATGGGGATGGAATCGGAGAGTTTGGTCTGCGGAAGCGCGAGGCTTTCTTTTTGCCGAATGAAGGGAGAAGTGTTGTCGGCGATTGGGTGAGGCTTGGGAAGGGGAGTAGAGGGCCAGAACGGGGAGCTCTCACTGTACTCCTCAACGGCAAGAACCAAATCGATGAGTTTTGGGTCATGGATGCTGTTTCGGGGCCTCGCCGGTTGCAGGTTCAATCGCCGGGGAAGCAATACACTTGGCCATGGGCCATGGACCGAATTCCGAATGGCGGACTGTGTGGATGGCAGGTTTCCGGTGACGACGAAGTGAAGCTGGCTCTGCTGTGCGATTTGGAGGGGCTAGGCCATCGTCCGGTTCTGTTGTCGTGGGATGGCCAGCAATGGTCTTCCAGTGAAGTGGGCGGGGAACTTCAAGAGGGACAAGTAAGGAGGGGGTCGGTTATCCACCGGGACATTCGCCTTGTGCCTCGAGCGAATGACTGCCAGGCCGTGTTGGCGTTGGCTATCCCAGGGAGAAATGCACAGCTGCAAGTATTCGACTGGGGCCTTGGGCTAGAGCTGGTCAAACCCTTGTACGGGCCATTTATTGGCGATAGCTACACGATAGCCCCGGTGTTGAATCTGGGGTCCAAGGATCCCTTAGGTCGTGAATTCTTGGTGCTTCATTCCAGTCAGCCTGGATACCCGAACACCGCCGAAGTTGGGATCGGATCACAGAGTCGTTTTGCTTACCAACTGTTGCGGGTGGGGGCCGATCCCGTCTGGAGTAGTGGGTACCTGAAGGTTCCATCGCTCAGTGGAGTTTTCCAACTGGTTAGACTGCAAGGCATGCTGGGTATTGGGCTTGCAGGAGGTGGATTTGATACGTTCTGTACTTTCTCTTCTCTTGCATTTTTTCTGCGAGCAGGTCCCGCCACTGGTGACCGTAAAGCTCAAGAGCTGGGCCCAAATCAATCTCAGCATTCAGGAATCCAATTCTGTTCAGCTCATGCGGCTTTGTTCGAAACCACACAAGGCTACTTGGTACTTGCACCCAACCGTATGGATGGACATGTGGGCGAAACCCTAAGCCGGGATCCACTCACACTGGTTTTTCATGATAGGGATTCCAGCCGAACCAAAATGCGCACTGTTCCTCTTGACGAGATTTTTAAGAATGAGTTAGCCGTCGTCCGAAGGTGAACGGGTGCGCCAATATTACGTACACCCGCCAATCATTCGCCTGCAGGATTGCATACCCCGTCGATATCTTGCGATGGGAAGGTGCCGACAGCGGACAGTACTTCATACCGAACCACATGGAATATTTTGCGGATTTGTTTTCGTCTACTTCTGAAGCTTGCTCCTATACAGCTGGGCGCTTGCATAGGGACATTGCCCTAGAACTGGGCACTGGAGTCGACGGCACCGTGCGAATGCGCGAATACCTGTACGATGTGCGTGGAAAGATGAC
>JAESRM010000244.1 GCA_016764635.1 Planctomycetota bacterium | reverse complement strand
CAAGCTGCATCCATGTACAATCGCGTTCTGCTCAAACTCTCCGGTGAAGCCCTCGGGGACCCCGTCGAAGGTCACGGCATCCACCCCGGCCAGATCCAGGTCTACGCCAAGCAGATCGCCCATGTGGTGAGTCTGGGCGTCGAGGTGGCCATCGTTTGTGGGGGAGGCAACATCCTGCGCGGCGCTGAATTCAGCCAGCTCGGAGGCCACCGGGCCACGGCCGACTACATGGGCATGCTGGGCACCGTAATCAACGCCCTGGCCCTGTCGGATGGCATCGAGCAGCAGGGCGTCGAAACCCGTGTCATGACCGCCCTGGAGATCAAGTCGGTGGCGGAGCCCTTCGTGTGGCGCCGTGCGGACGCCCACCTGGCCCGTGGCCGTGTGGTCCTGCTCGCAGCCGGAACCGGAAACCCGTTCTTCACCACGGACACCGCAGCCGCCCTGCGCGCCACCGAGCTGCGCTGCGACGTGCTGCTAAAGGCCACCAAGGTCGACGGCGTCTACGATTCGGATCCCAACAAGAACCCGAACGCCAAGCGCTACGAGAGCTTGACCTTCCGTGATGTCATGGAGCAGGATCTGGGGGTCATGGACATCACCGCCATCACCCTGTGCAAGGAAAACAACCTGCCGATCACCGTCTTCAACCTGTTTGAGGAAGGCAACCTGGAGCGTGCCGTGCGCGGTGAGGCCATCGGCACCACCATCGTGTCTGAGGCTTCCAAGAAAGCCACGAACCCGGCCTAAGCGGTCGCTTACGAACAAATCACGGGGCTGCCCCAAAGCCCCACAAAACACTGCCCTAAAGGCTCAAAAGGAAACCCTATGACTTTCGATACGATCATCTCTGACGCCACGAAGCGCATGGATAAGGCCCTGGCCCACACCAAGGACCAATTGCGCGCCATCCGCACCTCGCGGGCCAGCACGGCTCTCATCGACAAGGTGCGCGTAGATTATTACGGCACGCCCACGCCCCTCTCCCAGATGGCTCAGATCTCGATCCCCGAGCCGCGACAGCTGATGGTCAAGCCTTTCGACGCCGGCATCCTCAAGGAAATCGAAAAGGCCCTCTCCAAGTCTGACCTGGGCATCCCCCTGGAAAGCGACGGCAAGGTCATCCGCCTGAACCTGCCGCCCCTGTCCGGCGACCAGCGCAAGCTATACGCCTCCAAATGCCGCGATATGTGCGAGGAGGGCCGCGTGGCCCTGCGCAACGTGCGCCGGGACGCCAACAAGGAATCCGACAACCTGCTCAAGGGCAAGGACATCAACGAGGACGACAACAAGGGCATGCACACGGAGATTCAGGACCTACTCAAGAAGTTTGAGGCTATGGTCAACGACCTCCAGGAACGTAAAGACAAAGAAATCCTCGAAGTCTGAAAGCTTTCTTCAGCAAGCCCTTGGCGTGGGGGGTATGAATTGACTATATTCCCGCCCCGCGAGCAGGATTTGATTCAGCCCGCGACCCGCTGACCTTTCGAGGCCAGCAGCAAAGGAAATACAAGAGTGGGCGCGTAGCTCAGTTGGTAGAGCAACGGGCTTTTAACCTGTAGGTCCCAGGTTCGACCCCTGGCGCGCTCACCACTCTTTCCCTTAAAAAACCCGCGCCATTGGCGCGGGTTTTTTCGTGGGAACTGAGCCGGGACGACTTCTAATCGGCAATCCGGGTGCAGGTGGGTGACAGGGCGTCCGACGCCGAATGACTACGCGGGCATACGCAGAATGCGGAAGTTGCGTGCGGTGCGGAAGGGCAGCACGAACAAACCCAGCCAGAATGAGGCTATGAATGCGAGGCCTCCAATCAGCAGGCCCAGGCGCGCGCCGATTCCAGGGAGGAAGTGAGTTAGACCGCGACCGCGGACAAATTCCGTGGCCATGAAGATCATGGAGATGGCGCCAGCGAGCCCGTAGCAGGTGATCAAGAAAATGATTGGCAGCATGGCCCATGGGTTTGAATCAGCCGGCAGCTCTTCGGTGAAGGCGACGATGGGGGCGATGATGGTGCCCAGCACCGCAGCGCTACGAAATGTCATCAACAGCTCCTCGCGCACTTCCTTCTTCAATTCGGCAAGGCTCTTTTCCTTCGGGGGGCGGGGCGGGTTGGCCGAAGGGCTCGAAGCGCTTGTGAGCTTCTGCCATTTGCGCATGCAGCTCCGGCCCAACCTCCAAAGCGGGTAGCAGGCGGCGAGGGCCCCCGTCCCTACGGCCACGGAATGGTAATCCTCGTGCCACATTCCGACCGGAACCAACAGGGCCCCGAGGAAGGCGCAGGTCAAGGCTATTAGGTATAGGTAAGCCCCGAGGATCCGAAAAATGAAACGCATGTCAGGTGATGATTTGTGGTGGAGGGGGTCCCTTGCAAAGATACTGGCCTACGGAAGGAGCATCGGGTCCGCAATTTGAAGGGGATCAAACCAAGGGTAATGAATGGTGATCCGAGGAGGGGCGCAGCGTACGCATGGTATTCGAAAAAAACGAGACCCGGAGCCTGCAATGCAGCGGAAGGGAACGCCACATGCCGCAGTTTATCAGCACCAACCCTTTTCCACTCACGTGTGCGGGCTGCTGAGCAGGTACCGTGAGAATGAGCACCCACGAGAAGAGCCCGCAACGATTTGCTGCGAGCTCTTTTCGATGCGGCACTTTCCAGCCGCAGGTGGGTGGCTGCCCGTCTGACTCCGATGAATCAGCCGCCGATGGGCGACAAGGCATCTGACGCCTGGCAAGCCGCTTCCACAGCCTCGATCGACTTCGGAATGGCGATGGTCAAATTCTCATGGCCATCCTCGGTCACCAAAATGTCGTCCTCGATGCGGATGCCAATACCGCGCCACTTGGCGTCCACGTCCATGTTCTCGGGATCCACGTACAAGCCGGGCTCCACGGTCAAGACCATGCCGGGCTCCAGCTCGCGGGACTCGCCGTCCTCGGCGTAGGAGCCGCAATCGTGAACGTCCAACCCCAGCCAATGGCTGGTGCCGTGCATGAAGAAGTCCCGGAAGGTTTTTTTCTCCAAGGCTTTGGCGCGCGGTCCTTCGATCAAGCCCAGCTCGATGAGGCCATCGACCAAGCCGTTTAGGGAAACCTCATGGATCTGGTCGGTGGGCACGCCGGGTTTGACCGCGGCTATGGCGGCTTCTTGGGCTTTCAGTACGACCTCGTATAGGGCGCGCTGGGGCTCACTGAAGGTTCCTGACACGGGGAAGGTGCGCGTCACATCGCTGGCGTAGCACTGGTATTCAGCGCCGGCGTCGATCAGCAACAATTCGCCGTCCTTGAGCGGTTGGTCGTTCTCCACGTAGTGCAGGATGCAGGCGTTCTCGCCGCCCGCCACGATGGAGGAATAGGCCTGGCCGTTGGCGCCGCGCCGGCGGAAGGTGTAGTCGATCAGCGCGTCGATTTCGCATTCGTTGACACCGTCGCGCGTGGCGGCCATGGCGGCCAGGTGGGCTTCGGTCGTGATCTCGGCAGCCTTGCGCATGAGGTCGGCTTCTTCGGCGGACTTGTGCAAGCGCATCTCGTGCAGGGAGTGGTGGCCGTCCACGATCTCCACGGGCGGCTCGATGCCCTTGCGGGCGCGACTGCGCAGGGCCTTGACCATGCCCGTGAAGCGCAGGTCCATAGAGTCGTCCATGCCCAGGCGGTAGAGCAGGCGCGGGTGGCCCACCAAGAGCTCGGGCAGCTTGGTCCAAAGCTCTTCGATGTCGTAGGCCTCGTCCACGCCTAGGGCTTCCGGGGCGGCTTGCAGACCGAGCCGCTTGCCGTTCCAGATCTCCATCTGCTTGTTGGACTCGCGCAGGAAGAGGATGCTCTTGCCGGCTTCGTCATCGCCTTCTCCCGGGATCAAAACCAGCACGCATCCGGGCTCGGCAAAGCCGGTCAGGTACCAAAAATCAGAGTCCGGGCGGAAACGGTAGTCGCAATCGTGGTTGCGCATCTTGGCCGTGTTCGTGGGGATGATGGCGACGCACTCGTCCAAGGTCATCAGGACTTGGAAACGCTTGCGATTCTGCTGGTAGAGATTCATAGGCGCCAAGATACGGGCCGGGGCCGCTCAAGGCAGCAGGAAAAGCTCCACGCTCGAGAGCAGCCGGCGCATTCGCACGTGGCGGTCAGAGAGGGGCCCAGGCCTGGCGGGGGCCGACTTGGGGTCCCTGGTGGGGCCTGTGGGGCCCAGGTCCACCAGTACGCAGCGCAGGGGCGCCCCGTTGGGGCCGGCCGCGAATTGCACGGGCATGTTCAGCAGGTCCCGTAAAACTTTTGCTAGGGATTCCAGGGCCGGCGTGGGGGATTCTCCAGGGCCCAGGATGAGTCGCATGCTGCGGTCCTCGAACCAGCGGGCCCCGGGCTTGGGAGAGCGTGGCCAAGCTTCAAATGCTGGTTTTAGGCGCGAGAACAAAGTCCAGGCGCCTTCCCGGTCGGGCGGCAGCTGCACCGTGATGCCGAACTCGGGTTCCGGAACCTTCTCCCAATCCGAGTAGGTGTAGGAGTGCGCGTAGTTGCGCGGGCTGGGCAGCAGGGCCCGGATGGGGAAGGTCTTTGAGCCCCGATTCCACAGGTCCATTTCAATGCCCTCCGGCTGCAGGGTGAAGCGCAATTCGAGGGGTTGATCCCCAACCTGCAAGCCTTGCTTCCATTGCATGCGCAGGGGGCCTTCCCCCGGAGCGCCGTCGGTTTTGCCGTCCGGTGACATCATCGGGAAGGCCGGGCGCAGCAGGGTATTGGGCGTGAGCGTCAGCCGCGCTCCGGGGCCGATGGGGGTGCCGAACGGAACCCCGGGCCAGAGGTGGGGCAAGGCGCAGGCCACATGCCCGGGTCCGTCAGCTAGTCGCAGAAAGTGCTTCCACGCATCCTGGTCGCGGCCCTGGGCTTGGGCGATCAGGCACAAGCTGAGGTGGGCTTGCAGGCGGGCGTCGATGGCTGTGAGCGGCTCGCCCACGGTTTTTAGCGCTTGGGCCCACGCGGCGAGGGTGGCTCGGCCATAGGGCTCGAGGTTCAGCTCCTGGGCGGGCAGGGGTAAGGGCACTGGAACGGTTTCCGGTCCCACCGCTGCCCAGACCTTGCCTAGGGCCTGCGATGAAAAAGTGACCTGGGGGGCTTCCAGGGTCTTGGCCTGAGCCCCTTGGGAAGGGGTCTCTTGGAACGGGCTGCACGCCGGGCTCGGGGGGCAAAAGGCCGCCAGGGCCAGAATGGCCAGAATTGGAAAAGTGGGGACGATCATGGTGCTTTGGGAATCTATGGCCAGGATCCCCGGGACGTATCCACTGGACAGGGGGCCTCACGTGATAGTATGGGATCGTTCCATGAGCCTTTCGGTTCAATCCCTGCTTTCGGTCCTCCCCCGGCCAAGATCCCATGCCCAGCATCGATCCCGAACTGCTCGCCCTGCTCGCCTGTCCCGAATCACGCCAAGCCCTCGCTGAGGCTGGCTCCGACGTGCTCGTGAGCCTCAATGGGGCCATCCAAAAGGGTGGATTCAAGAACGTGGGCGGCGTCGCTGTGGACCAGCCCTTGGAATCCGGTTTGGTACGCCAGGACGGAACGATCGTATACCCGGTCCGCGACGGCATCCCGGTGTTGCTGATCGAGGAAGGCCTGGCCGTCCCCCAGGGCTGAGCCCACGGCCGCGCCATGCGCTTCACCCATCCGAGCCATGGCGATTCCGTGGTGCGCCTGGCCTATTGCACCAATCTGCATGCGGGCGAGTCCCTGGACGAAATCCGATCGGGCCTTGAGCGTTTTACCCTGGCGGTGAAACAGGCCTTGGCGGTCAGCGGAGATTTCGGCGTGGGCCTGTACCTGCCCGCGCGCGTGGCTTTGCATTTGGCCTCCGACGCGGGTCGCACCGACCTGGACTCTTTCGCGCATTGGTTGGAGCAGAACGGATTGGATCCGTTCACATTCAATGCCTTTCCCTACGGGGACTTTCAGCGGGACGGGCTCAAGGAAGCCGTCTATCTACCGACTTGGGATCGCGGGGAGCGCGCGGCATATACATCTGCGGTGGCCCGGGTCGCTCCTAGGCTCGCGCGCAGCCGGGGCGACGCCAAACGGCACATCTCCATCAGCACCCACCCCGGTGCCCATGTGAGCCAGGTCGCCGAGGGCTCGGATCACACGGCCCACATCCTGGGTTTGGCCCAGGCTGTCGTGGACTTGGCGCTGCACGCGCAGGCCGATGCGACCCGCACGGTTCTATCGGTGGAAGCGGAGCCTTGGGCGATCGCGGGCAACTCCGCCGCAATGGCTTTGCACTTGCAACGTGTGACGAGTCGCGCGAGTACCATCCTGGTCGAGCAGCACGGCTACGCAAATAGTCAAGCAGAGCAAGCGGTGGCCCGACATTTGGGCACCTGCTTGGATGCTTGCCACAGTGCCGTGGAATTCGAATCGGCCGAAGACGCGGTACGGCTGGCTCGCAGCGTGGGCAGCATGGGCAAACTGCAGTACTCCAA
Source organism: Planctomycetota bacterium (assembly GCA_016764635.1). Taxonomy (GTDB): domain Bacteria; phylum Planctomycetota; class UBA1135; order UBA1135; genus NORP259. The sequence continues at coordinate 5,024 of JAESRM010000244.1, read as the reverse complement.
CGCCTTGAGCCTCGTGCGGCCTGGCGAGCATCCCGAAGCGGTTCAGGCCCTCCTGTCCTTGGATGAGCCGCGCTTCCTGCATCAGGTCAACGGTTCCGGACGCAGCAGCGCAGGCGATTTGGTCGATTTACAAGAGGCCTTGCTCGATGAATCTGCTGGCGAGGAGTGGCGCGCCTGCGAGGAATGGCGCTGCCATTTTCATGTGCCGGTGAACCTGCCTGAGTTCGCGGGTTTGGGGACCACGAGGGATCACGCGGATGCGATCTTGTCCGAGCTGTTAAAGGATCCCGCTGCGTGGCGTACGAATGAATTGCACGTGGAGATCGAAACGTACACGTGGAATATTCTGCCGGGGAGTCAGCCCGGTGGTTTGGTGTCCGGTCTCGTGGCAGAGTACGAGCACGTGTTGGCATTGTTGAGTCGCCTGGGCTGGCTTCCGGCCTGAGTTTCTAATCGCCTTGGGGCGGCTGCGGGTCGAGTGCCCGTGGAAGCGCATTCAACCTGTGCGCACTTAAAAAACCAGGTCCGGTACCAGGCCGGTCCGAGGGATCCGACGCGATGGTCCAAGATCTCTGGCGCGGGCCATCCCAAGGCTTGCATCTCGGTCCCGTGGTCGTAGATCGGATGCAGGGCATTGCGCGTGAGCGCAGCGCATCCGGACAAGGGGATGATGTGGTGCAAGCGTTGCGCGATGCGCACGACTGCGTTGCCATGCAGAGGACGAAAGTCGGCCACGTGCAAAGTGCCTTCGCGGTGCAGGAATCCGATCAGGCGCTCGCGCWTGCTGCGCATGGGGCCAGGATGGAATACATTGAAAAAGTGATTGGCGACCACGTGGTCGAACAGCGTTTCCGGTTCCCAGGTGGCTAGGTCCGCGTGCACGAAAGTGATCGAGACCTGGGCCTTTTTGGCCAATGACCGTGCCAAGCGCAGCATGGAGGGCGAGATGTCCACGTAGGTGACCCGCACACCGGCCTGTGCGGCCAGGATGGCCGCGCGGCCTTGGCCTGCCCCGGCATACAAGGCGCGGCTGCCCGGTTGCATGCGCGCAATCTGACAGCGCCTCGAATTCCAAATGGCGCTTCCGCTCCAGATGAAGGTGCACGCGTCGTAGATGGGGGCGGCCCAGCGGTAGAGATCCTTGCCCGAAAGATGACTGCTGGGGCGTACTTCCTGCCCGGCGGCTGGGTGCTGCCCGGCGGATGGGTGGGGGCGGTGCGCCATCTTCTTTCTGGGGTCCTGGAGTGATCTCGAACAGGAAAAAGAAGTGGTGACCCCCAGGGGATTTGAACCCCTGTCGCCAGGATGAAAACCTGGTGTCCTAGGCCAGACTAGACGAGGGGGCCACCGAAGTCGCGAGGGCCATTGGCCGTTGCGATGGGGGGGAATTTACGGAGCGCGGGCGGGGGTGTCAATCGGCTTGCTAATATTTTTTGAGGGAAGGCCAAGTTTCCTGCTGGAAGGGCGCTGCGCTCGGGATCCCGAGCCCGCCGAAAGTGCCCCAGAATCAGCCCTAAGTCGCCCGAGGGTGGGCCTTCTCGTAGACCTCGCGCAGGCGCTCGATGGACACGTGTGTGTAGATTTGGGTCGTGGTGAGGTGGGCGTGCCCTAAGAGCTCCTGCACGGCGCGTAGGTCGGCACCCCGGTCGAGCAGGTGGGTTGCGAAGCTGTGTCGCAGTGTGTGCGGGGTGACCCTGCGCGGGATTCCAGCGGTCAGGGCGTGCTTGCTCACAATGCGCTCTAGGGAGCGGGTGGTGAGGCGCGTGCCGTTGCGGCCTAGGAATATGGCCTCGGAGACGGAAAGTTTGGGTTGCGGCCGCCGAGGATCGGCCAGGTAAAGCGTGAGGGCTTCGATCGAGAAACTGCCCAGGGCGCCGAGGCGCTCCTTTTTGCCCTTGCCGAAAATTCGCACTAGGCCCCGGGTGAGGTCCAGATTCGAGCGGTCCAAAGCCACGGTTTCAGCGGCGCGGGTGCCCGCCGAGTACATGACCTCGAACAGGGCGGCGTCGCGCAATCCGGGCAAGGTGGTGCGGTCCGGCGCGGCCATCAGGGCTTCGGCCTCCTGTATGGACAGCACGCCCGGCAGGTAGCGGCCACTGCGGCGCTTGCGCAGGCCCACGCAAGGGTCCGCTTCGATGTGCCCTGCGGCCAGCAGGTCCTTGAAGAACGTGCGCATGCTGGAGAGCTTGCGCTGCATGCTGGCAGAAGCCAAACCGCGTTCATCCAGCTCGGCTAGATACTGGCGCACGTGGCGTGAAGTGATCTCATTCGGGCTGTGCACCCCCCAATCCTCCAGGAACGAGGCCAGTTCGGAGAGGTCTTGGGCGTAGGCCTTGAGCGTGTGTTCGCTGAGCGAGCGGCCGTGGGCCAGCACGTGTAAAAAACGATCGACCCAGGAGAACAGGTCAGCGTTCACCTCGGAAGGGCTAGGGCTGGCCATGGTCTTGGGTCGATTGGATGGGGCACCCATTGGATATAGGGTGCGTGGATGTGGGGGGAGGGCGACTAGCGGCGTGAGCCTTTCTTGCCTTCCTCTTTCTTCTTGGTGGGGCTGCCCACGGCTTTGGCTTGGGCGCGCCAAGCCTGCAAGAGAATCTCCCGGGACTTGGGGTTGATGCCGGCGGTGAAGCCAGCTTCCTGGGCGGCGTCCAAGGAGGAAAGCAGGGCCGAGGCGGCCTTTTGCTGGGCGTCCATGGTTCCGCGCATTTCTTGAACGCGGGCTTCCAGCACCTGCACGCGCAGGGCTAGGGCGGAGTCCCCATCCCCCTGGGAAACGGCCCCAAGGGCCAAGAAACCAAGGGCGAGGATCGGAACGACAGTGTCTCTGGGTCGAATTTGCATAGCAATGGAGACTATCGAGCCGCATGGGCCCGACCTTGACCACCGATTGCTATCAAATCCGTGTTCCCGGGTTCCAGGGGGCTCGGAAGGCATATCCGGGCGGATCTGGGGCGGATCCGGGGCGTAATTTTGATTATGCGGCGGATTCCTGGGGCTCGGAGGGCTCAGAAGGCTCGGAAGGCTCGGAAGGCTCCACGGGATCCGGTTGGGGCAAGGCTCTTGTGAGCATGATCGGCCAGAGCAGTCCGGCGGCGCCGAGCAGGTAGGGCGCCCAAGGAGCGATGGCGTAGAACATCAGACCGCCCATGAGCGGGCCGATGGTGCGCGAAAGCGATCCCAGGGATCGGAAAACACCGAGCGCTAAACCCTGGTGCCCTGCCGGAGCGTAGCGCGAAACGAGGGCGGAGAGGCAGGGCATGACCAGGGCGCTGCCCGCGGCCAGGAAAAACAGACCGGCGTACAGCATGCCAGTGGTGGTGGTCAACCCAACCAGGACGAGTCCAGGGAACGTGGCCGCCATGCCGACGAAGGCCAATCGAACCTCACCGATCTTGGGGGCCAAGCGGCGAACGAAACCACCCTGGATGAGGGCGATCATCAGGCCCACGAAGACGAACATCCACATGTTCTGGCGCGGACCATAATCCAGGCGTTCCGAGGCCAGGAAAGTCAGGGTGAATTCCATGGACCCAAAGATCAGGAAGTAACCGAAGTACGCGAGGTTGGCGCGCCGCAGGCCGGGGTGGTTCAGGCGCTTCAGGTTGGCCCAGGGGCGCAGGGTGCGTGCGCCTTCTCCCTTGCCAGCACGCGCGCTGGGATCCAGTGTTTCAGGGAAGCTCTTGGCGGCCCACGCAAAGTTGAACAGGGCCATTATCAAAGCCAGGAAAGCGGGACCGGAAAACGGATGCAAGCCGAAGCGGGCGAATTCGGGAAACTGCTCCAGCAGGTTCCAACCGGAGGATAACCCCCCGATCGCGGGGCCGAAAACAAAGCCCAAACCGATGCCTGCGCCGATCATGCCCATGCCGTGGGCCCGGTTCTTTGCGGTGGTGACATCGGCCACGGCGGCCGAAGCCGTGGAAATGTTGCCAGCCATGATGCCGCCCAGAAGCCTAGAGAAAACAAGCAGCATGAACGTGTCGGCGAAGATCCAGGCCAGGTAACCGAATACGGTTCCGAGCAGCGTCACCAGCAAGATTCGACGCCGYCCGAAACGGTCGGAAAGCGATCCCCAAATGGGGGCCATGAGGAACTGGCAAAGAGAATAGATCGATCCCAATAGACCCCCGAAGAAAGCGTGCACCGCCAGGGATTGCAGGGGATCCTCCGCGCCGACCCAGGACCCGAGGGTCGTGGCGATGCGGCCTACAAAACTCGCGGTACCCTCTTCGCCAATATAGTGGCGCAGCATGTCGGGGAAGAGCGGGAAGAGGATCGAGAAGCCGACCATGTCCAGGAACACGGTCAGGAAGGCTAGGCCCATGACCGTGCGTGTTTTGACGTTCTGCATGGGGCGCTTTGATACCCAATCTCAAGACAAGGTAAAAGGCTCGCTCCGGTTCCTTGGCCGGTTTTGCCGCACAACTGCTCCCGCTACTGTTTCCTCCAGGTAACGCGGAGTGACCTCCACAGGAGACGATCGTGCCGAAAGGGCCAACTGGACACCATTCCAGGGACGGCATGGCCTTTGCGCAGTCCTTTGTGCATCCTTTCTGGCAACGAAACCGATGGTTGCACCGTAACCTATAGGCGTCGGGTGCCATGGCATCCGCCCTCTCTTCCCGGCGCTCCGCCTCCAACGCCCACATAATCCCATGAGAACTCTCTCCAAAGCCACCAGCTGCGCTATTTTCTTGCTCGCGCCTTTGTTCTGTGGATCCACGTTTGCAGCCGCTGCGGCTCCTTCTGGATCCCAGCCGGTCCTCGTCCAAGACGAGGACGAGGACGAAGTCCCCGACAAGCGGGAGGAGGTCAAGAATCTCCTTGCCGATCTGAAAGGCCAGATCCGCAAGCGTGGGAAGCAAGATAAGGACGCCATCAGCACCATCGAAACACTGATGGGGGAGTTCGAAGCTTCCGGCCCCAAGGACCGTAAATCCATCGTGAAAGGCATCGTGGATTGCTACAAGCAAAAGCGCACTTACTCGGAGGAAGAAGGCTACGACAATAGCCTCTACATGGCA
>JAESRM010000021.1 GCA_016764635.1 Planctomycetota bacterium | reverse complement strand
TGCTCTAATGCGCCAATCGCCATGCGGATGCCAATCTCGCGGGTGCGCTCTGTAACCGACACCAACATGATGTTCATGATGCCGATGCCGCCGACCAGCAGGCTCACACCTGCGACTGCGCCGAGCAGGGCGGTCATCAGGAAGATGGCCACGCCCGTGGTCAGCATCAAGAGCGCCAGGGGCAGGGTTTCGTCCGCGTGGAAAGTTGTGCCGAAGACGATGAAGCGGCGCGTGGAGAGTTCAAACAAGAAAAGCGGCTTGCCGCCCAACTGGATGAACGGTGTGAGGGTGAAGAGACCCATCAAAATCCAAGCGACCACCGCGCGCTTCTTCAAAAAGCGTCCAGGGGAGATCTTCGGTCGCAGCCAACGGCGGCTGCCGTCATCGCGCATCGTTGAAAGAACCTCCCCGGCGGGGGCGGCGGGGAGGCTCTGGGCAGTCTTCTTATCTTCGGACATGGCAGTGGTCGGGGATGGGGGGAGGACTACTCCTCCCCCCATAGGTGAAGGCTACTCCTTTTCCGAGGGCCAAGTGGCAATCTCTACGCCTTCGGGGGGCAATCCTTCTTTGAATTCCAAGGCGAGGTGCGCAACGTACGCCGCCATCAGGATCCTCTCGTCTTTGGAGAGGACCGTTTGCGGAGTCATAGCGGTTCCTGTGACTCCGTTACTTATCACGTCGTAGATGTCGGTCAGACTCTTGACGTTCTTCCAGTACTTGTCGGTCAGGTTAGGACCGAGGCTCAACTGCCCACTGCCATCAGGCTTGTGGCAAGCCGAGCACTTCGAAGCGAAGATGCCTTCAGCGATTTCGAGCTTCTCTGCATCGTCGCGCAGTCCGAGGATCGTGGCCGCATCCGCGGTCAAGTTCCAGTTCAGCGTATTGGCCGCCATGTCCGCTTCGTACGCATCCAGCACGGTGTTTCCGTCCATGAAGTGGACGTAGATCGTGTAGGGCACACAGAAGAAGATAGAGGCCCAAAAGATCATGACCCACCAGCCCGGAAGCGGGTTGTCATACTCTTGAATGCCGTCGTAGGTGTGCTCCAGCAGGGGATCGTTGACTTCTCTGTTACTCATGGTGCACCCCCTGATGGGGCTCGGTGACGTTGTCCTCTTGGAGGACGATGGTAGCGTCGTTGTCGTAGAAGGCCTCTTTGCGGGTGGCGACTCGCCACAGCACAACGGTGAAGAAGGCCAGGAAGAAAATGAGGGCGCCGATTTTGAAGCCGAGCACCGTGGAGACGTCCATGGCAAGCACGGGCGTCAGCAGGCTAGAAGCTGCTTGCATCGGAGGCCTCCTGCTCTTGCAGCTCAGCTGCGGAGGAAGTGTCAACATCCTTGGAGATGTCGGTGCCTAAGCGCAGCAAGTAGGCCGTGAGGGCCATGACTTTCTTGCCTTCCAGGTCACTATTCGCGTAGCTAGCGTCCTCTTTGACCAGGCGGGCAAAGAGCACTTTTGCTTGGGCGCGTGCCGCAGCGGGGGCATCCGCTTTGACTTCATCGGAGTAAGGATGGCCGAGCATCGACAGGGCGTCGATCTTGCCTTGAATGCCGTCGAAGTCCAGGTCGTCCTTCAAGAGCCACGGGTAGGCCGGCATGATGGTGCCTTCGCTGATGTCGTTGGGCCTCTTGAAGTGGCGAATGTGCCAGTTCACAGACTGCAACTTGTCGCCTACGCGAGCCAGGTCCGGACCAATTCGACGGGAGCCCCATTGGAACGGACGATCGTAGATCGACTCGCCCGTCTTGGAGTACTCACCGTAGCGCAGGGTTTCGTGGCGCATGGGACGCACTTGCTGGGAGTGACAGTTGTAGCAGCCTTCCGCCACATAAATGTCGAAGCCAGCTTGCTCCAGGGGAGTGTAAGGCGTGACCGATGCGATCGGCTGAACAACGGACTTCACCATAAAGGTAGGCACGATCTCAGCGAGGGAGGCGACGAGCACAGCGATGGTGACCATGACCGTGAAAAACATGGGCTTGCGCTCCCAGGAGCGGTGCCAAGCCATGGAGGCGAAGCGGCCGATGAGGCCGGGGTTGCCGATGACGATAGCCTCGGGGCCGGTGTAGACCTTTTCGAGGGCCGGGGCTTGGATGGTGGGCACCTCGTAGGTGGCCGGACGCATCTTCCAGGTCATGAACATTTGCACAGCGCAGAGCAAAATGCCTACGAAGTAGAGCGTTCCACCGACCATACGCAGCCAGTAGAAGGGCTCGAGGCGCGTGACGGTCTGCAGGAAGTCTCCGTATTGCAGGGTGCCCTGCTCGGTGATGCTGCGCCACATGAGGCCTTGGGTGATGCCAGCCGCCCAGATCGGGAGGACATACAACAGGATGCCAATGGTGCCGATCCAGAAGTGGGTCGTACACAGCTTCAGGCTCCAGAGCTTGCCGGTTTGGAACAGACGCGGCATGAGCCAGTACATCATTCCGAAGATCATGAACCCGTTCCAACCGAGTGTACCGGAGTGTACGTGGGCAATGGTCCAGTCGGTGTAGTGGGACAGGGCGTTGATGCTCTTGATCGAGAGCATGGGGCCCTCGAAGGTGCTCATGCCGTAGAAGGTCACGGCCACCACGTAGAACTTGAGGATCGGGTCTTCAGCGACCTTGTTCCAAGCGCCGCGCAGGGTCAAAAGTCCGTTCAGCATGCCGCCCCATGAGGGCATCCATAACATGAGCGAGAACAACATGCCCACGGTGGTCAACCACTCCGGCATGGAGGTGTACATCAGGTGGTGGGGACCGGCCCAGATGTAGATGAAGACCAAGGACCAGAAGTGCAGAATCGACAGGCGATAGCTGTAAACCGGGCGGTTGGCGGCCTTCGGTAGGAAGTAATACATCATGCCCAGGAAGGGCGTGGTGAGGAAGAAAGCCACAGCGTTGTGACCGTACCACCATTGCATGAACGCATCTTGAACGCCGGAGTAGACCGAGTAACTCTTGGTCATGGTGACGGGAAGAGCAGCGTTGTTCGCGATGTAGAGCACAGCGATTGCGACGATGGTGGCGATGTAGAACCAGAGGCCCACGTACAAGTGGCGCTCGCGACGCTTGATCAACGTTCCGAAGAAGTTGACGGCGAAGACGACCCAGATGACTACGACCGCGATGTCGATGGGCCACTCAAGCTCGGCGTATTCCTTAGACTGGGTGATGCCAAAGGGCAGAGTGAACACAGCCGCCGTGATGATGGCTTGCCAACCCCAGAAGTGGATGCGACTGAGTACATCGCTAAACATCCTGGCCTTGAGCAGGCGCTGGGACGAGTAATAGATGGCCGCAAAAATTCCGTTGCCACCAAACGCGAAGATGACCGCGTTGGTGTGCAGGGGGCGAAGGCGTCCGAAGGTCAACCAGGGAGTATCCATGTTGGCGGCTGGCCACGCTAATTGAAGCGCAATAAGCAAGCCGACCAACATTCCAACGATGCCCCAAACTAGGGTAGCTAGGGTGAATTTCCTGACAATGTCGTCGTCGTAATGGAATGATTCCATACGCGACGAGGCTGGGGTAGCCGCAGTATTCGACATGGGGGGGGTCCTGTATCTCCCCGGCTTAAAATTCCGGGGATTGGGTACATGGGGGTCCGATTTCGTTCCCTACTTTCACAGGGGTTGCCATGGGTCGCAAAGCAATTCGAGCTGTTTCTTGATCCTCGTCATAGATGACGCAAACAGTTGGTGACAAGGTCGCAAGGCACATTGAAGTACAAGGTTCCGGTTTGCTATGGAATCTAAAGTGCACTGCTTTGGTGCACTTCGATGGGGAATCGTTCGTGAGCTGCGATTTTAGGCCCAATCGTAAAAGAAACGCAGGCGCGAGAACTTCCTCCCCACCCAAAGCTGGAGTAGAATCAGCCCTCCTACACCCCGGCGCAGAAATGCGTCGCCCCCGCATTACGCAACGCCCAGGAGGGCCCCATGCACCAGGACATTGAGCGAAAGCTCTATCCCGAAGCTATGATCGTTGAAGGCATCGATCGAGTCGCCAAAGAAGTCACCGCTTACTACAAAGGCCGCGATTTCACGGTCATCTCGATCCTTAAGGGATCATGCATCTTTGCATCCGACCTCATTCGTCGTATCCCCATTCCCCTCGAGTTGGGCTTCTGTGCTTGTTCCAGTTATGGAAGTGGCACCACCTCCGGCGAATTGAAGGTCAACTTCTTGCCGGAAGAGAACGAAGTCGTGGGGCGTAATTTGCTCCTGGTTGACGACATACTGGACACGGGCAAGACCATGAACGCCCTCAAGAAGGAATTCATAGCCCGCGGAGCCAAGGAAGTGAAGTCCTGCGTGTTCTTGGACAAACCCGCCCGTCGCGCCCTCGACTTTGAGGCCGACTTCAAAGTCTTCGAGGTCGAAGATCTATTCGTGGTCGGTTACGGCCTCGATTACGCGGGCCGCTACCGGAATCTACCCTATGTGGGTTCCCTCAAGCCCGAGATCTATCAGCAGCCCGTGCAGGGCGCCTGAGCCCCGGAGCCAACCATGGTCACATACCACCCTGTTCCCGAGGAACGGGTCGGACTGGAGTTTGATGAATTCTTGTGTCTCCTCTACCCAGGGGTTTCCAAGGGTTTCATTCGCCGTGCGATCCGTGATGGAAGTATCGAAATCGTGGGCAGAGCGCCCCGCGAAACCCGACGTCTGCGCATGCAAGACGTGATCGCCGTGCACTTGGAGGAATCTGATTTCCCCAAGCGCGTGAAAGGCACTGGCAACAAGATCGAGGTCCTTTTCGAAGACGACTCGGTCATGGCTATTAATAAGCCAGCCGGCATCGCCGTCGAGCCGGAGCGTTGGGACAAGGAAGCCCCGTGCATCACCGGCATGCTGCTCGATTGGGCCAAAACCCAGGTCGAGGAGGGCGAAGAGCCCATTCGCCCGCGTCTCGTGCACCGCATCGACAAGGACACCAGTGGCGTTCTCTTGGTGGCAAAAAACCTGGAAGCCGAGCGCGAATTGCGCAAAGGCTTCGAGGCCAAAACCATCCTGAAACACTACCTAGCCCTGGTTGAGGGGGAGTTTCCGGCCAAGGACGGGGAGCAGATCGCCATCGAGCACTCCATCGCCCATGAGCCTAAAAAAGAAGGCCGCATGAAGGTCGTGCAAACCAAGGGGCGCGCTTCCCGCACGGATGTGTGGACCGAACAGCGCTTCCGCGGTTACACGCTGGTCGGCTGCGCACCGCGCACCGGTCGCACGCACCAAATTCGCGTGCACCTGGCCTTCGAGGGCTTTCCCTTGGCCGTCGACAGTTTCTACGGACGCCGCGRCGTTTTGCTGCTCTCGGATATCAAGGCCAAGTACCGGGCCAAAACCGGTGCTCCTGAACTACCGATCATGCCGCGCTTGACGCTACACGCGAAGAGCATCTCCTGGCCTCGACCCGGCAGCGCCGGCGAGATCATGGACAGCGCTGAAGCCCCCTTGCCCAAGGACTTCGCACGCACGCTTAAACAGATGGCAAAAGTTCGCCCCTACACCCCGCCCCGCTACTAATCGCCATGAGACTCAAACAAAAACCCCAAGACTTCCGCGTCAAGGAACTGCTGCGTGAAGGGTTCCTGCTCGGCCGTGGCGATCACCGCGTTTACCGCGTGACCAAGTCCAAGTGCACTTCGTTCGAAGCCGCCAGTGACCTGGCGAACATGGCCGGTGTGCAACCCCGCGATGTTTCTATGGCCGGCCTTAAAGACCGCCAGGGCATCACGGACCAGTTCATGACCATCCCGCGCGGCAAGGAAGTGTTCTTCTCGCGCCCCGAACTCAAGATCGAACCCGTGGGCTTCTCACAGGATGAAATCTGCAGCAAGGACTCCGACGGCAACCGCTTCGAAATCGTTTCGCGCGGTTTGGAAGAGACCCAATTGATCCGCATGCGCGCTGGACTCGATACGGTTCGCGAATTCGGCTACACCAATTACTTTGACGAGCAACGCTTCGGCAACCTGCGCCACGGCCAGGGTTGGATCGCGCTCGACCTCCTGCGTGGGGATATCGAAGGCGGCCTGAAACGCATGTTAGCTGCCCAATCCGTGCACGACGGACCTGCCGCAAAGCAGTTCAAAGAGCAGGTTTGGCGCCGTTGGGGCAACTGGAAGGCCCTGCGTGAAATCGCAGGCCGCTACGGCAAGCACCACTCGGTGTTCGACCACTTACGCAAGGAGCCGAAGGACTTCGGCGGTGCATTCAAGCACTTGGCCACTCGCGATCGAGTCATCCACCAGTTCGCGTTCCAATCGCACATCTGGAACCGGGCCCTRGAYCTATGGCTCAAAGATTCCGTGCCCGARCCGAGGCGCTTCACCTTGCCCGGCATCGAGGGYCCGWTGACTTTCGTGAAGGGTCCCATTCCGATCGTCACCGGCTGGGGCGGTTGCCTGCCCTTGCCCGGTGTCCACCTGGACGGCGCAAAAGATGAGCTGCAGGTTTCGTACTTCGAAAAAGCACTCAGTCGTTATCGCCTGGAGGGAGCGGGTTTTGAGATTCCCGACATCCCCGGTTTCGGCTTCAAAGCCGGCTATCGTCCCTTGGCGATTCAGCCGCAAAACCTGCGTGCACGCCCCGCGGAGCCCGATGCGCTCAACGAAGGCTACAGCTGCGTGAAGTTCTCATTCGAGCTTCCGCGCGGTGCTTACGCCTCCCTGCTCATCAAGCGATTGCTCGGAGTGCAGTCCAACGAGGACCAGGGTTACGATCCGCGGCGTACGTCCCAATCGGATCAGGAACGCTATACCGAGGGCGACTACGGCAGCGGTCGTGGGGGAGAGAGGGCTCATCACAGCGGCTATGGTTCTGGCCAACGCAGCCGCAGGGGCTCCGGTCCCAGCGGCGGCGGGCGGGGAAGCCATGGCGATGCTCGCGGTCGTGATGATCGGGGTGATTCCCGTTCCTACGGTCGCGATGATCGCGAAGGTGCTCCGCGCCGTACCCGCGGTGGAAACCGCGGTGGTCGTGGCGCCTCCGACCGCGGTCCCCGGGACCGTGAGGACGAAGGCCAACAGGGTGGCGCACCGCGCCGCGGCCGCAACTCAGGCGGTCCCCGTCGCGGTAGTTCCCCGCGCCGAGGTACCGACAAACGTCCCAAAGGCGACGACAAGCCGCCCAAGGACACCGGTTACATACGCCCCTTCTAAAGGCGCTATCCGGGTATACGGAGCCGTAGCAAAAGTACCCGGTTTCTCCATCTCTACGCGTAGGAAACACCTGCGCGTAAGGATGGAGAAACCGGGTACTTTTGCTACGGCTCCGTATCCCCGGTTAGCGCTAGGGCAATTTTCCATGGCCGGTTCGCGCGAAATCGCCTGGTGGCGTTATCTTTAGGGCATGAAAATTGGTGTGCTAGGAGGCTCGGGCCTCTACGAAATTGATGGCYTGCAGGACGTGCAAGAGGTTGGGCTGGCGACTCCTTTTGGAGCGCCCAGCGACGCCTTCATCACCGGAACCTTGGACGGAGTGGAACTTGTGTTCCTGCCGCGTCACGGTCGTGGGCATAAGTTGACCCCATCCGAAATCAACTACCGCGCAAACATCTGGGGCATGAAGAGCTTGGGGGTCACCCACGTGGTGGCGATCTCGGCGGTCGGCTCCATGCGCGAGGACATTGTGCCCGGCGATTTTGTTCTGATCGACCAATTCATCGATCGCACACGCCATCGCAAGGACACCTTCTTTGGCGATGGGGTGGTGGCCCACGTGATGTTTGGCGACCCCGTTTGCGAAGGCGTGCGCGGTGCTCTCATGGCCGCCACGAAATCCGGCCAAGTTAAGGTCCATGACGGCGGGACCTACCTCTGCATGGAAGGACCCCAATTCTCCACGCGGGCTGAATCCAAGCTGTACCGCACATGGGGCGTGGACGTGATCGGCATGACCAACCTGACCGAGGCTAAATTGGCGCGCGAGGCTGAGCTGTGCTACGCGACCTTGGCCATGGCCACCGACTACGATTGCTGGCATGAAGGCCATGACGAAGTCACGGTGGACGCCATCGTAACCATCATGAAATCTAACGTGGAGCATGCCCGCGCAGTGATTCGCGCCATGGTTTCCGAGATCGCGAAGTTGCCTGCATGTGGGCACAAGGATGCCTTGGCCAATGCCATGCTCACCGATCCGGCGACGATCAACGAGGGGACGCGCACGCGAATGGACCTCATTATCGGCCGCTATTTGAAGAACCGTGGCTGATCGCAAATTCTTGGCGCTCGCCCTTGGAGGCTTCTTATTGCTACCGAGCTGCCGTTCCGGATTTACCGTGCCGCCGGCCTGGAGCCTCGGGGGGCAGACCGCCGCGTACCACCAAGGTCCGCTGGTTGCCGCCGGCGAAACAGGGCCACGCCGATTTGTGATGCCCATGATGGGGGCACTCAAGCAGGACTTGTCCGGGGACTTGACCGGGTATGGGTGGAAGGCTGGGGAACAGGATTCCAACAGCACAAGCTGGGTGCTGGAGGGGCACACTTTCAAGGACGAGCAGATTGTCCTGTTGCGCGCCAAGCCCGACGGCGTGGCCGCGCGGACCTTGCTAGAAATGGCGAAGTCATACGGGAGCGCGATTCAGGCTAAGGACATACCCCGACCGGCCCGCAGCCTGGTGCTTTACCTCGGCGAGTCGCATGCCGAGCACGGAATTCTGCCAGCCCGCCAATCGCTTCTGGCCGAGTTGGAATTGCTGGACCCTATAGCGCAACCCTGCACGTTACAGCGCACCCCAGATCCTGAAGCCGTTGCCCAGTCGACGACTCCCAGCGGGCTGAACTTGGTGATGCGTTTGGCGCTCGTGGACGTGGGCATGGTGTGTCGACCTTGGAAGAGCTTGGAGCTGCCCTACGAAGCCATAGATGCACAGGCGGACTCATCGCAGTTCCCGCAGCAACGCATTTCATTGGCCATCGGCGACTCGGGCGTGGACTTGAGCGGGAGCGATCAACCCGAGGTGAGCGAGGCGCAGCGGGCCGGTTTGGCTCTCTGGGCGGGTGGCGCAGCCCTGGCGGGGGCTCGGGGGAGCGATCTGGACCGATATTTGAGCTCGCTCCTACTCGAAGCCCGCTTGCGCCATTACGAAGCCGAGCAGTCGGGCGCATCGGATGAGGCTTGGCAGGAATGGCTGCGGGGGGCCCGGCTCTGGTTGCGTTCCGTCGTGTTTGGCCTTCCCATCGGGCGGTAGGCCCATAAAAAGGGCCCGCTTGTTCCGGTCCTACGATTGGCTGAGCGATCCGTTGGGACCCGAGAAAGCGGGCAACTTTGCTACGTCACCGTATGCCCGGTGGGGATCAGCGCGGGTCGCTGGGCGGTGCGGGCTTGGGCCGGAATTCCATGGATTGACGGACCTCGGCGCGGCTCAGCACGCCGTCTTGGTTCTTGTCCAAGGTGTGCAGGACGGTGCCCACGCGGATGTGGGTCGAAATCGTGCGCTTGAGTCCTTCCAGATCCGAAAGGGAAACCTGCCCGTCGCCATCCAGGTCCAAACGACGGAAGGTCGTGATGGGGCCGATGAGGGTGGGGGGCGTCAGGCGGTTCGTGCTCGGAATGATCTTGAGGAACAACTCGTCGATAGACTTGGGTGCCTGTGAGTTCGGGTTGCGAACTTGGGCACGTGGGAGGTTCAGGTGTGCGATAGCCTTGGAAAGCAGGCCGAGCTCCTGCAAGCTGAGCAGCTGGTCATGGTTGAGGTCCACGCGCGTGAACAGGAAGCGCGTGTCCATTTTCACACGGCTGTAGTCGCCCAGAAGTCGATCGGCTTCGGTGAGCGAGATGCCCGAGTTCAGGTCCGCATCGTAGGCCAGCATGAGTTGCTGGGGCGTGCGCTCAGGGGGAGCGGGCTTGTTGCGGATCTTGGGCCGGCGGAACTGGTTGCGCTTAATGGCGTGCTTGTAGTACACCACGAACTCTGGCCTCGAAAGACGACCATCCTGGTCGGAGTCGAAGCTCCGGAACAGCCCGCGGCCGAAGCCCAGGGCGTATTTGGCTTCGTAATAGCTGACCCAGTTGTTGCCGTCAGGGTCGCAATTCTTGAACCAAACCTCGAGCTGGTACTCATC
Organism: Planctomycetota bacterium; assembly: GCA_016764635.1. GTDB lineage: Bacteria > Planctomycetota > UBA1135 > UBA1135 > NORP259. The sequence goes on along the minus strand of JAESRM010000021.1, from coordinate 1,445 downwards.
CGCAGCTTCGAGTTTCGGCACCAGGGTGAGKTYYTCCTTGCCCGAATCGGGGTCGGGAGCCAAACCATCGCGCCCTGCGTTCCCTTGGGAGCGCACGTTCTGTTGGGAACGCCGCGACGTCCGGCCCTGCAAGRCCGCCGWCGCCGAGGGCGACGACAGGGCCTCGGAGCCGAACAGGCCCAGGCAGAGAAGGATCGTGGTGATGGGGCGGTAGCGCATGGTKTGGGNGTCTCCCTTAGTTYTYCTCGTKGACCTTGAATTCGYCGKYCTTGTAYYTGGCCCAGTATTCRTTCAGRGCRYGYTTCACYTTGCCRGAGAGGAAGATCACACCGAAGACGTTRGGGAAKGCCATGCCGAGAATCATCAGGTCWCCGAAYTCCAACACGTTYGTGGCGGAGGCGATGGAACCCAGGAAGCAGGCCACCAGGAAGATCATCTTGTAGAAGATCGARCTGCTCTCGCCGAACAACCAAACCCAGCAACGCTCKCCGTAGTARGACCATGAGATCATGGTGGAGAAGGCGAATAGCACGACCGCAATGGAAAGCACGTAGGGGAACCAGCTGACGACGGAYCCGAAGGCTTGCGAAGTCAGGGCTGCACCGTTCTTGTTTGCGATGTTTTCAGCGAACATGCCACCGCCAACCGTCGGGTCGTAGGCGCCGGTGATGACGATGACCAGGGCGGTCATGGTGCAGATCACGATGGTGTCGATGAGCGGCTCGAGCAGGGCCACGATGCCTTCACGCACGGGGAACTCGGTCTTGGCCGCGGAGTGCGCGATGGCTGCGGAACCCACGCCAGCTTCGTTGGAGAATGCTGCGCGCTTGAAGCCTTGGACTAGGACACCCACGATGCCGCCGAAGCCAGCTGCGGGGGAGAAGGCGCCGTCGATGATGGCTCCGAAAGCGGCCGGCACTTCGGAAGCGTTGGAGAAGATGACGAACAAACAAGCGGCCACGTAGATGGCGCACATGGTCGGAACGATGGTCTCGGCGGTTTGCGCGATGCGCTTGAGGCCGCCCAGGATGACCGCGCCCACCATGGTGGTCATGACGACGCCGTAGATCCAGTTGTTGGAACCGTCCTCAAAGAACTCGAAGGTGGCGGAAAGCGCGTTTAGGGACTGGTTGACCTGGAAGGAGTTGCCGCCAGCCAGGGAGCCACCGATGCACATGATGGCGAAGGCCACCGCCAGGAAGCGGCCGATTCCGCCGTAACCCATCTCCTTGAAACCGTCGGACAGGTAGTACATTGCACCACCCATGATGTGCCCGTCCTTACGTTCCTTGCGGTACATCTGGCCCAGGGTGCACTCCGTGAACTTGGAAGCCATGCCCAGGAAGCCTGCGACGATCATCCAGAAGGTCGCGCCGGGACCACCGATCGAGATGGCGATGGCCACACCCGCGATGTTGCCGAGTCCGACCGTGGCGGAGAGCGCT